>NZ_CAWPJH010000008.1:0-96238 GCF_963888445.1 Vibrio sp. B1-2 | reverse complement strand
TGACTGTGCCAAAATCAAGTAAACTTGATTCTGATTGGTCACTCAGTTCATTGATAAATCTTTTTTGATTATCATCAACGAGTGCCCACACAGATTGATAGGTTTATATTGTTAAAGAGCGTTCTTCGCTGGGTTGCCGAGGCTTCCTTTGAAGAGGCGGCCATTCTAGCGAGATAATGAAAAGTGTCAAACACTTTTTTACATTATTTCGTCTTACCGATTTGACCTACTGATTGGCTGCTGGTTGGGCTTGAACCCTTACTGGCTGTGCCGTGTCAGTGAGGCGGCATTATAGAGATCGCCGTCACGTTGGCAACCCCTTTTTGCTGTTTTTTTTGATTTTCTGTTCGTTGGGATGATTTTTATTCAAAAAGAGTTGTTTTGACGCTATTTCGGTTTAATTTATCTTATGGCGTCAGTTATTAAAGGAGACGAGCATGTCATCAATTCGTAGTTATAAAGGAATATCCCCACAAATCGGACAGCGCGTCTATATAGATAGTAGCTCAGTGTTAGTTGGCGATATTGTTTTAGGCGATGATTCCAGCATATGGCCATTGGTTGCAGCCAGAGGCGATGTAAACCATATTCACATTGGCCAACGTAGCAACATTCAAGATGGCAGCGTACTGCACGTGACTCATAAAAACACCGAAAACCCGGATGGTTTTCCACTTATTATTGGCGATGACGTCACAATTGGCCATAAAGTGATGCTGCATGGTTGCGTAATCCATGATCGAGTCTTAATTGGCATGGGAGCAATTGTGCTCGATGGCGTAGTCGTTGAATCGGAGGTGATGGTTGGAGCTGGCAGTTTAGTGCCACCAAACAAGGTATTGGTTAGCGGCTATCTTTATGTAGGATCCCCAGTGAAACAGATCCGCCCCCTAACAGATAAAGAGCGAGCTTTTTTGCTTAAATCTTCCGACAACTATGTGCAGAACAAAAATGACTATCTTACGAGTGTCAAAGAAAGCCATTAACTAAGCTTTAATCTCTATTTGTCCATCTAAATTGAACGCTTCATCTTCAATCAAGCTTTCAGCAAGCTCTTCAAGGTCAAATCGCCATTGTTCAAAAACTTGAATAGCTTGCTCACCGTTAGTAATCATTTCACCAGACAGATGGCTCAGTACTGACTTGTGTACCGTACACTCGAGCAAAGCTCCCGCGTGTTGAGCAGGAAAAAGTACGCTTTGGCTTGCCGAGTGCCACGTTTGTCGGTCAGGAAATAAAATCGCTTGATTCATGATTAGCCTTCTAGATTTTTTCTCAGTTCTCTCAATATTTGTCGAGAACCCGGCCTGAGTCCGCGCCATAGCATAAAGCTCTCCGCAGCTTGCCCAACCAACATCCCCAAACCATCATAAGCATGAGCGCAATGATGACTTAATGCCCACTGATTGAATGTTGTTAATCCTTTGCCATACATCATGTCATAGGCCACACTGCTCTTACTGAAGATCGTCGGAGCGATATTTGGCAATTCACCATCCAAGCTGGCCGAGGTCGAGTTAATGATGAGGTCAAAATGCTGATTAATCTCTTCCAACGCGATTGCTTTTACCGCGCCAAAGGGACTAAAAAGCGTGGCGAGCTGCTCGGCTTTTGCAAAGGTGCGGTTGGTAATCACGATACTTGTAGGGTGCTGATCGAGTAAGGGCTTAATCACGCCGCGCGCCGCGCCGCCAGCACCAATCACTAAAATAGAAGCGCCTCGTAGTGGCACTTGGTATTGAAGCAAATCTTGAACCAGACCTTCTCCATCGGTGTTATCACCGATAATTTCGCCATCATCTAATTTTTTCAGTGTATTGACCGCGCCTGCAAGTTGAGCTCGCTCGGTTAATCGATCCGCAAACTGATACGCTTCTTCTTTAAAAGGCACGGTAATGTTGCACCCTCGGCCACCGGAGGCAAAAAAGGTTTCAGCCGCTTGTTTAAAGCCATCTAGAGCCGCGAGTTGAGCGGTATAGTGCATTTCCTGACTGGTTTGCCGTGCAAAAAGTGTGTGGATCATCGGCGATTTACTGTGTCCGATTGGATTACCAAATACTGCATATTGATCAATGTGCTGAGCCATATCCTTGCCTCTCGATAATTAACAGGGCCACCTCGGCGCCCCTATCATTGAAAATGTACCGCGGTCACCACTCCCTCGGCAGCAAGAAGGTGTTTAATTTCGCTTCTGCGCTGCCCTCTTCCGCTTGATAACGATATTGCCAACGAGCTAATGGCGGCATCGACATTAAAATCGATTCCGTTCGACCGCCACTTTGCAAACCAAACAATGTGCCGCGATCATACACTAAGTTGAACTCTACATAGCGACCACGGCGATAAAGTTGAAACTGGCGCTCTCTGTCACCGTAATCCATCGCTTGACGACGTTCAACAATCGGCAAATACGCAGCGGTGTATCCTTTACCGACAGCTTGCATATAAGCAAAACAGCGCTCAAATCCCCAAGCATTTAAATCATCGAAAAATAGGCCACCAATACCGCGCGTTTCATTGCGATGAGGGAGGAAGAAATACTCATCGCACCACGATTTATGTTCGGCATACACTTTTTCACCAAAAGGAACACACAGTGCTTTCGCCGTGGCATGCCATGATTGAGCATCTTCTTCAAACGGATAGAAAGGCGTTAAGTCAAATCCTCCGCCAAACCACCAGATAGGATCTTCGCCTTCTTTTTCAGCGATGAAGAAACGAACATTGGCATGAGAAGTCGGAACATAGGGATTGTTTGGATGCATCACCAAAGAAACCCCCATCGCCTCAAAATGACGCCCAGCTAATTCAGGGCGATGCGCGGTCGCTGAAGCGGGCATTTGCTGCCCTTGCACATGTGAGAAATTCACGCCGCCTTGTTCAAAAACACGGCCTTCTTTCATCACTCGAGTGCGCCCACCGCCTCCCAAACGCTCACTCGGTTCGCGATGCCATGCATCTTCTTCAAACAGTGCTTGGCCATCCGCTTGTTCAAGTTGCTGGCAAATGGAGTCTTGCAGCTCAAGCAAAAATTGTTTGACGGCTTGCTTATCAATGGTTGGCATCGCTTACTTCCTTAGCAGGATTAACCCTGTCTTAATACTTGTGAGGTTTTCGCGTCACGAATTTCACTGGGCTTATTTCGACCACCGGTTTGACCATCTAAAATCGCAACCAGTTGCTCACCCAGTTGCGATTCAACTTCTTCCGTTGTCAGGCAAGGTGCAAGACCACTTAAATTCGCACTGGTCGAGGTTAATGGTTTTCCAAACGCATTGCATAGCTTTTGCACTAAAGGATGATCTGTCACACGTACGGCTATCGAATCAAATTGCCCACTCACCCAAGTAGAGACTTTATCACTGGTCGGCATTATCCATGTCACAGGGCCAGGCCAGGTGGCATGTACTCGTGCAAGCTGCTCTGATGTCAACTGGCTCTCATCAATATAAGGAAGCAATTGTTCGTAAGAGGCCGCAATTAAAATCAACCCCTTTTCCACAGGACGCTGCTTGAGCGCTAAGAGCTTCTGAATGGCTTGCGGGTTATCTGGGTCACACCCAACCCCAAACACGCCTTCCGTTGGGTAGGCAATTACTTCACCGTCACGTAGAGCCTGCAAAGTGTGTTCAAAGTTATTCACAAAAACTGTCCATCGGTTTCTTTAATACAGTGCGGCTAAGTGTACAAACTTCGTTGAAAACTGGCTAAAGCTATTTGTTTATAAAATGTATCAATTGCACAATTAAGCTGACGCAAACGTTTTCCTAAGGAAAAAATACTCGTATAATGCGCGCAAATTATCCCGCTCACCCCATTTTTAGAAGTATTAAGGAGTTTGAGATGAAAGTCGGAATTATCATGGGTTCAAAATCCGATTGGCCCACAATGAAGCTAGCTGCTGACATGTTGGATCAATTTGGTGTGGCATACGAAACCAAAGTTGTCTCTGCTCACCGCACACCTCAACTTCTTGCCGATTACGCCACCAGCGCAAGAGAACGCGGCCTTAAAGTCATCATAGCTGGCGCAGGCGGAGCCGCACACCTGCCGGGCATGACGGCAGCGTTTACTAGCTTACCGGTACTTGGCGTTCCCGTTCAGTCAAAGGCACTCAAAGGGATGGACTCTTTACTCTCGATTGTGCAAATGCCAAAAGGGATTGCGGTGGGCACCTTAGCTATTGGAGAAGCAGGCGCGGCCAATGCTGGGTTGCTTGCCGCGCAAATCATCGGCACCAGTGATGAGGCCGTCATGGCAAAAGTGGAAGCATTTCGTTTAGCACAAACTGAAGCGGTGTTGAGCCACCCTAACCCTGCAGAGGATTGATACTATGCACGTTTTAGTCTTGGGCGCTGGGCAACTGGCACGCATGATGGCGCTGGCTGGCGCTCCTCTGAACATTCAAATCTCCGCTTTTGATGTGGGCAGCGGTAACATCGTCCATCCTTTGACATTACACATCACTGGTCATGGTTTAGACAATGCGATCAAACAAGCGGATGTCATTACCGCTGAATTTGAGCATATTCCCCATGAAATCCTCACTGTTTGTGAGCAAAGTGGTAAGTTTCTTCCTAGCGTCGAAGCCATTAAAGCCGGAGGCGATCGCCGTCTTGAAAAAGCGCTACTCGATGAAGCCAACGCAAAAAATGCCCAATACTTTGTGATTAATACTCGTGAAGATTTAGATGCCGCGATAACCAACATCGGCCTGCCCATGGTTCTAAAAAGTGCACTGGGTGGCTATGACGGAAAGGGTCAATGGCGTTTAAAAGAAGCTTCACAAGCAGAGCTCATTTGGCCAGAAATGGAAGCCTGTATCCAAGCTACTCCGACTCAAGCGATAGTGGCAGAGCAGTTTGTTCCCTTTGATCGTGAAGTCTCGTTAGTCGGCGCGCGTGCCAAAGATGGCAGCATCGCGGTTTACCCGCTGGCAGAAAATGTGCACATTAACGGTGTACTGAGTTTATCAACGGCGATAGATGACCCTGCCTTGCAAGAGCAAGCACTGTCGATGTTTACCTCGGTTGCCGCTCGTCTCAATTATGTCGGTGTGCTAGCGCTCGAGTTTTTTGATGTGCAGGGAACATTGTTGGTGAATGAAATTGCACCACGAGTCCATAACTCTGGTCACTGGACACAGCAAGGCGCAGAAACCTGTCAATTTGAGAATCACCTTCGCGCAGTATGTGGCTTACCTTTAGGCAGCACGAAGTTACTTCGCCCAACCGCGATGATTAATATTTTGGGTGAGGACAATTTACCAGAAGCCGTGATGGCGATTGAAGGCTGCCACATTCATTGGTATGGCAAAGAGAAACGTGCTGGGCGCAAAATGGGCCATATTAATGTCAGTGCAGATTACAACGCGCAGTTGCAACGAACGCTCTGTCGCTTGGCTGAAGTACTTGATGCGACAACGTATCCAGCCTTGCACCATTTTGTTCAAGCGCTCAAGCCGACGCTCTAAAACAAACCTAATTGACGATAAATACGGATAAAAAATGGCACGTTCAATGTGCCATTTTCATATGCCGTCACTTTACTCTATGGCGGATTGAATATGACCACATTTTCGATCAGCACATTGCAGCTTGATACCACTGGCGAGTTTTTTCTCTATCAATAATCCAAACCCACATTTTTCGCATTTACCGGCAACAGGTTGCTGATTAACGGCAAACTTGCATTTAGGGTAATTATCGCAAGCATGAAAAGTTTTACCATGGCGCGTTTTTCGCTCCACTAAATGGCCTTTCAAACATTCAGGACAAAGCTGTTTTGACTGAGGAACATTGTCTGCAGGGGAATCTGTATCTTGGATATGGTGGCAATGCGGATAATGACTACACCCGATAAACATGCCATAACGACCTTGGCGTAACACTAATTCATGGCCACACTCTGGGCATGGCACACCCAACTCCTTAACGATATGACCATCATTTTGCTGCAGCGGCTTAATATAGTCACAATTGGGATAATGGTTACAGCCTAAAAACAGCCCATGCTTACCCCGACGAAGCTGTAATTGGCCACCACATTGCGGACAAGGCTCATGCTGCAGCGCTTGCCCATGCGCAGAAAAAAGGGGGGACTCGGTTTTACGACTCATAATGCTCAACTAAACGAACGGCTGCAATCAATGCAAAATACCTTGATCTTTGGTGTATAGCAGCTCTTCCATAAGCGTGTAAGCATTTTCATTTCCCGGTACATTAAATAGCACCATCAAAATGATCCACTTTAAGTCATCCAATTCAAATTCATTGATTTCTAAACCCATCACTCGATCAATCACCATTTCACGAATTTCAGGAGTTAATACTTTCACTTGTTCAAGGAACAATAAAAAACCTCGGCTTTCAAGATCCAGCCTGTCCATCTCTTGTGCTGTGTACATCCGCATCGAAGTCGCAGCACTGGTTGCCATCGCTGAATGAGCATCGGTTTGTTGCAATGCCGCAAGCTCTTCTAACCAATTCAGGGCCTTATAGATATCTTTCTGGTGAAAACCGGCTCGAAGCAATTCATCTTCAAGCTCATCTTGATCGACTTGCAAATCTACATCGCTATGGACGTAGGTTTCAAATAGATACATCAATATATCCATCATCATAGCTAACCCTTCCCCTTACGAATATAGCCGCCAGAAACGGCAACAACATGACCTGAAAGCTCAAGTTCTAAAAGCTGCATCATGACTTCATGGACAGGTATATGGGTCCTGCTCGCAAGAATATCAACAGGCGTAGCCTCTACTCCTACGTTAGCTAACAGTTCAGCAAATGGCAATTGCTGATCGCTCTGTGCAGAAAATAAATCAGGTTGAGGCTGCTTTTGGCGCAATGACCAGTCTACTAAGGTGCCGATTTCAGATAATACTTGTTCACTGTTTTGCACCAAGCACGCCCCACAACGAATAAGTTGATTACTACCGTGGCAATTTGGGTTAGCAATGGAGCCCGGAATAACAAACACATCTCGCCCTTGCTCAGCCGCATAGCGCGCCGTGATCAACGAGCCACTTTTCTCCGCCGCTTCCACCACTAAAACACCAACCGCTAACCCGCTGATAATGCGATTTCGCCGCGGAAAGTTATCTGGCCTTGGTTTGGCTTTGGGACGAAATTCCGAGACTAATGCTCCGCTTTCCATCACCCGTTGCGCTAATTTTTTATGTCGCGCTGGGTAAATAGATTCAAGGCCCGAACCGAGCACGGCTATCGTCTCACCACCCGCTTGCAACGCACCGTCATGAGCATGTCCATCAATACCTAATGCCAAACCACTGGTGACAAGTAAGCCCTGTTGCACAAATTCTCGCGCAAACTGATGAGCAACTCGTTGGCCATCAGGGCTCGCATTACGACTGCCGACGATCGCCATTTGCGGATCAGAGAGTGCTGTTATTCGTCCTTTGACAAATAAAACCGGAGGTGCGGTAGCAATTTCTTTTAGTAACGAAGGGTAACCATCGCAAAATGGAGTAAGGATGTGATGAGACTCATTAGCTTGCTGCCAACTTAGACATTCTTCAACTTCTTGAGGGGCCGTCTCGCGCAGATAACGGATTTGCTCTTGAACTAGACCCAACACGGCTAACTCCCGCTCGGAATAGTCAATTAAATGAGCAAGAGAAGCGACGCTAGCAAGACGAGAAAGTTTCTTGCCACCCAATTTTGGCACAAAGCTGAATGCTAGCCACGCCGCTAATTCGTTCTGCTCCATCAGCTTGCGGTATCATCCTTAACCACCGAGTCCGTATCGGCTTGTTCATTTGGCTCGATTGTTAGCTCTGGTTTGAGCGGCGAAACCGCGATGACACTTTTACCAATCGGCACGAGGCTATCGGTAATCAAAGCCAAACTAAAATGTTCATAAGGTCGAATGACCATCAAACTGCCCACCAAGCTGCTTGGTAATTGCAGGGTTTCATCAAGGTTCTGTTGGTGCTGTCCTTTCTTTCCAGACACTTTAGAACCGGCTTGAATCAAATCAAACATCGTCCCTTGACGCAGTTGATCTGCAAGGCCTTTATCGATCACAACTACCTGATTCTGCGCCGAATACTCACTACCCTCCAACGATCCGAGGATATGCGTTTCAGCTTGTAGTCGCGATGGCGATGGGAAAAAAGTGGTTGAAAGCGTTAAGGTTTCGACGCCCACTTCAGGCAGGGCAATATCATTGACTCTTATCTCTTGTTGCTGTGCGGTGATGGTTAGCCCGCTAAAAGCCTCATCGGCGGAGACTAATTCACCAGAAGCAATCAAACGCAAAGCAACCATAGTTTTATTTTTCGCGGCAGCATCATGACGAGAAAACTCAGCGATTTCACGATAAATACCCCATTTGGGGTGAGTCTGTTGCCCGCTTATGTAGAGCGTATCTTGCGCCGTCAGATATTGTTTACCGTCGCTGGCACCGAGCACACGCTGGCTTTCTTGTAATGTTTGCTTATCCAGTAAGCGATCCGTATGCAGATACGGCAACACCAATCCCTCTTGCACCATCGGAACCGCTTTTTTCTCAAGCACACGCACTTTCGGACTCAACTTGACCATAGGTTTTAAACTCAACACCGGCTGTCCGTTACGCCAGACTAAGGTCAGCTTATCGCCGGGATAAATCAAATGCGGGTTATCGATCTCTGGGTTAATTTGCCATAAACGTGGCCATAACCATGGGTTATCAAGATAGAGCGCAGAAATATCCCACAAGGTATCTCCTTTGACGACCGTGTATGTCTGCGGGGCATTTGCTTTGACGGTAAGCGCCATATCTTCCGCCGCCAACGCATTAACGACCAGTGACAACGGTAAAAACACACACACTAAATAACGAATAAATCGTGACATGACCTCTGTTCCTTGGCCGAAATAAGTAAGGATGAATCAGATTATTAACATTTGGATGCTGTCATTTGGGTCATAAAATGTCTAGAATTGAGCCAACAAGCTTTAAGCTGTTTCGGCACAGTTCAATATTTCGAGTGTATATGTCTGTATTACAAGTATTAACATTCCCAGATGATCGTCTTCGTACCGTGGCAAAACCGGTAGAGAAAGTGACACCTGAGATCCAAAAAATCGTCGATAACATGATTGAGACTATGTACGACGAGGACGGTATCGGCCTTGCCGCAACGCAAGTCGATATTCACCAACGCATCGTTGTGATCGATATTTCAGAGAGTCGCGACCAGCCAATGGTTCTGATTAACCCTGAAATCTTAGAGAAACGCGGTGAAGATGGCATTGAAGAAGGCTGTCTGTCGGTCCCGGGCTCACGCGCCCTTGTTCCTCGCGCAGCAGAAGTCACAGTCAAAGCGTTAGATCGTGATGGCAACGAATTCTCATTTGAAGCGGATGACCTTTTAGCCATTTGTGTTCAACACGAGCTTGATCACTTACAAGGCAAATTGTTTGTGGATTACCTTTCGCCATTAAAGCGTAAGCGTATTAGAGATAAGCTAGAGAAAATCAAACGCTATAACGAAAAAAACTAACTTAAGTGAGGTTACCTTGAGCCAATCATTACGCATTGTGTTTGCAGGTACTCCGGATTTCGCCGCCCGTCATTTGGCGGCGTTGTTGTCTTCGGAGCATGAGGTTATCGCGGTGTACACTAAACCAGATAGCCCGGCAGGACGCGGTAAAAAACTGACCGCCAGTCCAGTGAAACAGATGGCCGTTGAGCACGATATTGCTGTGTATCAACCAGAGAACTTTAAGAGCGACGAAGCCAAGCAAGCGCTCGCCGATCTCAACGCAGATTTAATGGTAGTGGTCGCCTACGGATTACTGCTACCGAAGGCCGTACTTGATATGCCAAGGCTTGGCTGTATTAACGTACACGGTTCCATTCTGCCACGGTGGCGTGGTGCCGCTCCGATCCAACGCTCGATCTGGGCGGGAGACAGTGAAACGGGTGTAACCATCATGCAAATGGATGTCGGCCTAGATACGGGCGATATGCTCAAAATTGCTAAGCTGCCGATTGAGGCAACAGACACCAGCGCTTCTATGTATGACAAACTGGCCGAGTTAGGCCCACAAGCGTTGGTAGAATGCATCGCCGATATCGCCAGTGGCAAAGCGATTGCCACTCAACAAGATGATACATTGGCCAACTACGCACAAAAACTTAGCAAAGAAGAAGCCAAAATCGATTGGTCAGCGGATGCTGCTTTTATTGAACGCTGCGTGCGCGCTTTCAATCCATGGCCAATGAGCCATTTTGATGTGGCTGAGAACAGCATTAAAGTATGGCAAAGTCGCGTTGAAGCACAAACCAGCGACCACCCTGCAGGCACGATTGTTCAAGCCGATAAATCGGGTATTTATGTGGCAACCGGCAACGGCTTACTGGTGCTTGAGCAGTTGCAGGTGCCGGGCAAAAAAGCGATGTCAGTGCAAGACATTCTCAATTCGCGCGCAAGCTGGTTTGAAGTCGGCACACAACTTAGCTAAACCTTAACGAGGGCAGAGATGCCCTCATTGATTTTCATTTATTTAAAGTCGGTACTTCTATGAATGTTCGCGCAGCTGCGGCTAACGTGTTGTTTCAAGTGGTTGATAAAGGCCACTCACTTTCTCACGCACTTCCTGCGGCGCAAAAAACCATCCGCCCAAGAGACTATGCTCTGTTGCAAGAGATCTGCTACGGGGCTTTGCGTTATTTGCCTCGTTTGGAATCAATTGCCAATGAGCTAATGGACAACCCACTGAAAGGGAAAAAGCGGGTTTTTCACCATCTTATTTTAGTTGGTATCTACCAATTGAGCTTTATGCGCATTCCCGCTCACGCCGCAGTAGCCGAGACGGTTGAAGGCACCAAAACATTGCGCGGTGAAAATTTAGGTGGACTAATCAACGCCGTATTGCGCAGCTACTTGCGCGATCAAGAAGCACTGGACGCTATCGCCGTTAGCCACAACGCAGGCAAATATGGCCACCCAAGTTGGCTACTTAAACTGTTACAACAAGCGTACCCAGAACAGTGGGAAACGGTTGTGCAAGCGAACAATCAAAAAGCGCCAATGTGGTTGCGCGTCAACCGTCAGCACCACACTCGAGATGAATATCTTGCACTACTAGCTAGCGAAAATATCGAGTGCAGCGTGCACTCTCACGCCGCCGACGCAATAAAACTCGCTGCACCTTGCGATGTAACGCTTTTACCCGGTTTTGATCGTGGTTGGGTATCGGTGCAAGATGCCGCTGCGCAGTTAGCGATTGACTACCTTCAACCTAAAGCAGGCGAGCTGATTTTAGATTGCTGCGCCGCCCCAGGGGGTAAAACCGCGCACATCCTGGAGCACACACACGATACTGAAGTGGTTGCGATTGACAGCGATGCAACCCGCCTTGAGCGCGTCTATGACAACTTAGAACGCCTGCAACTTCGCGCTGATGTGATCTGCGGTGATGCTCGTTACCCTGAAGAGTGGTGGCATGGCGAACAGTTTGACCGAATTTTATTAGATGCACCTTGCTCTGCCACTGGGGTTATTCGCCGTCATCCAGACATCAAATGGCTACGTCGTGGTAGCGATATTGAGGCATTGGCTCAATTACAAAGCGAAATACTGGACGCAATGTGGAAGCAATTAAAAGTCGGTGGCACTATGGTTTACGCAACCTGCTCGATCACTCCACAAGAAAACAGCTTGCAGGTCAAAGCCTTCTTAGAACGAACTCATAACGCTCAATTAGTGGGTTCCGATCGTGAGCAGCCGGGGCGTCAGATACTCCCCGGAGAAGAAGATATGGACGGTTTTTACTACGCAGTATTAACCAAACAAGCGTAAATTCGACGCACATTGGCAGCATTATTGCTGCCTTTTCAGTGGCCGATATTCGGCAGGTAGAAAGAGAACAGAGTATGAAAATCATTATTCTTGGTGCTGGTCAGGTCGGTGGCACACTGGCCGAAAACTTGGTCGGCGAGAACAATGACATCACCATTGTCGACAAAAATAGTGACCGCTTACGCGAGCTGCAAGATAAGTACGATTTGCGGGTGATTCATGGCCACGCCAGCCACCCTGATGTACTGCGTGAAGCGGGCGCACAGGACGCGGACATGCTGGTTGCGGTCACCAATACCGACGAAACCAACATGGCGGCATGCCAGGTGGCGTTCTCTTTGTTTAATACGCCCAACCGAATTGCGCGTATTCGTTCTCCTGAATATCTGCTTGAAAAAGAGACTTTGTTTCAGTCAGGCGCGATCCCGGTGGATCACCTCATCGCCCCTGAAGAGCTAGTGACGAGCTATATTGAACGGTTGATCCAATATCCCGGCGCACTGCAAGTAGTGAGTTTTGCCGAAGAGAAAGTGAGCCTAGTGGCTGTGAAAGCTTACTACGGCGGGCCATTGGTGGGTAATGCTCTTTCAGCGCTACGTGAACACATGCCGCACATTGATACCCGCGTCGCGGCCATTTTCCGCCAAGGTCGGCCGATTCGCCCGCAAGGCACTACCATTATTGAAGCTGACGATGAAGTGTTCTTCGTGGCAGCCAGTAATCATATTCGCTCGGTCATGAGTGAGCTACAGCGGCTGGAAAAAACCTATCGTCGTATCATGATTGTTGGCGGGGGTAACATTGGGGCAAGCTTAGCTAAACGTTTAGAGCACAGCTACAGCGTTAAACTGATTGAGCGTAATTACCCACGTGCAGAGCAGTTATCGGAAGAGTTAGAAAACACCATAGTATTTTGTGGTGATGCGGCGGACCAAGAGCTGCTAGCCGAAGAGAACATCGACCAAGTCGATGTATTTATTGCGCTCACCAACGAAGATGAAACCAACATCATGTCCGCCATGCTCGCCAAGCGTATGGGCGCGAAAAAAGTGATGGTGCTTATCCAGCGTGGCGCGTATGTCGACCTCGTACAAGGCGGCGTGATTGATGTCGCGATTTCACCCCAACAAGCCACCATTTCCGCACTGCTGACTCACGTACGTCGTGCCGATATCGTTAACGTCTCTTCGCTACGCCGTGGCGCGGCAGAGGCGATTGAGGCAATTGCACATGGCGACAAAAACACCTCTAAAGTGGTGGGACGCGCAGTGGGTGATATTAAACTGCCACCGGGCACAACCATTGGCGCGATTGTGCGTGGTGAAGAAGTGTTAATCGCCCATGACCGCACTATTATCGAGCAAGATGATCACGTGGTGATGTTCTTAGTGGATAAAAAGTACGTGCCCGATGTGGAAGCCTTGTTCCAACCTAGCCCATTTTTCCTATAGGTCATTGGCGTCATGCTGAATTTACGCCCCATTTCATTCGTTATAGGACTCGTGCTGTCTAAGCTCGCCCTATTTATGTATGTGCCGACACTGGTCGCTTTTTTTACCGGTACGGGTGGCTTCCTTGATTTTGCTCAAGCGGTCATCATCACTCATATTGTCGCCTTTATCTGCTTAAGCTTGGGGCGTACCGCACACTTTAAGCTCAGCGTGCGCGATATGTTTCTCATCACCAGCTTAGTGTGGACGGTTGCCAGCGCTTTCGCGGCGCTCCCTTTCGTCTTTATCAACCACATCAGCTTTACCGACGCCTACTTTGAAACCATGTCAGGGCTAACCACTACAGGTTCAACCGTGCTCAGTGGCCTTGATAATATGCCGCCCAGCATCTTGTTGTGGCGTTCTATTCTGCAATGGCTTGGTGGGGTTGGGTTTATCGTAATGGCGGTAGCGGTATTACCAATGCTCAATGTGGGTGGGATGAAATTGTTCCAAACCGAATCGTCTGATTGGTCCGATAAAAGTAGCCCACGCGCCAAAACTGTCGCGAAAAATATTGTGCTGGTCTATTTGGTACTGACCTTACTGTGCTTGATTGGCTACATCCTCACTGGCATGACGCTTTTTGAAGCGATCAACCACTCATTCACCACCTTGTCGACTGGTGGATATTCCACCTCCGACGGTTCGATGAACCACTTCTCAAACGGTGCACATTGGGTAGCAACGCTGTTTATGTTTTTGGGGGGCTTGCCCTTTCTACTGTTTGTCGCTGCGGCCCGAAAACAAAATATCAAAGTGATCATAAAAGACGCACAAGTTCGCGGATTTGCTTATCTTTTCCTAATTGCCAGTCTCATCATTGCGTTGTGGCTGAATCTCAAACTAGGCTACTACTGGTTGGACGCTCTGCGAGTGGCGATGTTTAATATCGTTTCAGTGGTCACGACTACTGGTTTTGGTTTGGAAGATTTCACCGCCTGGGGCGCACTGCCAAGCACGCTGTTCATCTTCTTAATGGCAGCAGGAGCTTGTTCCGGCTCAACCTCTGGTGGGATTAAAGTGTTCCGCTTCCAAATTGCGATGACGCTGCTCAATAAACAAATTATGAAGCTGGTCCATCCATCAGGCATCTTCGTACAGCGCTATAATCATCGTCCGGTTAATGATGATATTGTCCGCTCAGTCGTTGCTTTTGGTTTGACCTTTTTTATCACTGTCATTGCTATCGCAGGCGCGCTCAGTGCAATGGGGCTTGATCCTGTCACCAGCATTTCAGGTTCCATCACCGCAGTGGCCAACGTTGGTCCCGGAATGGGCTCGGTGATTGGTCCAACGGGCAACTTCGCACCACTGCCTGACGCAGCAAAGTGGGTTCTGAGCTTAGGGATGTTGATGGGCCGTTTAGAAATTTTGACGATTATCGTTCTGTTTTTCCCTGCATTTTGGCGACGTTAAGATGAAAACAATACCTGTGATAATGATGCTGTTAAGCATGACAGCAAGCGCCGTATCTTGCGCGCAAGTTCTGACCTTAGAAGATGGCCGCCAAGTGAAACTCAATGATGATTTCACATGGCAATATGTTGAACCGCAATCAATATCGCCGGAAACCGTCATTCACGGGGCCCCTATTGCTCAAAAAGCCCGAGCAACCACCTTTGAGATGGGGAGTGAAAAACCGATTTTACAACTGTCAGATTCTGGAGTGGAAGTGGTACTCGGCGCGGCTTACTACCAAGGAGATACACTCGTTATCCCAACAGCCATCACCAATCAAAGCTCGCAATCTGTCATTGCGGTAGTGCTCAGCATCACTCTTTATGACGAGCAAGGTCAACCACTGCTCACTCAGCAGTTACCCATTTGGCAATCCATTAAACGGATGGCTGATAGCTATTTACGCCCACAAACTCAAGCGCAAGGAAAGCCGATTACCCTTCAGGTTGATCGCCAGCAAGGCTATCAAATTTCGGCCAACATTGAGCGGGTCGAAATGCGTTAAGCACTTACTGGGTGAACAAAAAGGTAAACCGCAAAAAAGTGACAAGCACTGCCACCTAGCACGAATAAATGCCAAATCGCATGGTTATAGGGAATGCGTTTCGCTACATAAAAAATTACCCCGAGCGAATAGACCAAACCACCAGCAGCAAGTAGCACCAAACCACCGACCTCAATATTGAGGGCCAGTTGGTAGATCACAACCAAGGATAACCACCCCATCGCCAAATAAGTCACTAGTGAGAACTTTTTAAAACGGTAGACAAAGGCAATTTTCATGATGATGCCGAGCAGCGCCAGCAGCCAGATCACCACCATAAGCCCTATAGCCAAAGGAGTGCGAAGGCTAACCAACAAAAAGGGTGTGTAACTTCCGGCAATCAGTAGATAAATGGCACAGTGGTCGAACGTTTTTAGCCAGCGTTTGGCTTTCGGTGTCGCAACGGAGTGATACAGCGTTGAAGCAAGGAATAACGCTATCATGCTGCCACCATAGAGACTCATGCTGATATAAGTCAATGCATCGGCCTGTGCACTTGTTGCCTTGATCAGCAGCAATACTAAACCGACAAAACTAAGCAATAGCCCCAAACCATGACTCAGCGCATTCGCCCGTTCTTCACCAGCACCATAGCCGTCATTGTCAACAGCAGACATAAACACCATACCAAAAGCAACAAAATGTGGGCTTAGTATTGCACACCTCAGCTTACAGTTGTAAGCCTAAATGCGAATTTCGTAACGAAACGGGTATCAAGGAGAGCGATAAATCGCGAGTTTTTTGTAAACGACATAAGTACCTCCTATTTAACAAAACGCGATGTAATGCCGATCAGATAACAAACTCAACCAAGCATCTCACACAATTTTAAGCTTTATTTGCAAGAATATTCATCTCAACAATCGTTCAACTATCGATCAATTCAAAACTTGGTGCTAATCTAACTACGATATGAAAGCATATCGTTATTCCTGAATCATTATTTGGATTGGCGAGAGCCAGAAGAGCCACCCTTCAATTATGAAGCTCAACTCATGGTGATTCAGGCCATTAGATTGGCAATGGATGTGCCTGACCGTTAGGTTAATGAATGCGCCCAACAGCTGTCAGGTTTTCGCACACAAACCGTAGTGCAATGCGTCGTCGTAGTGGTTTTGCTGCTGCTCCGACTGCAAAAAAAGTCGCTCCAGCAATGACTTTAGTTGAAAAAAATGCCCTTACTGCATCGAGCACAACTAATGTTGTTCAGGCAGCATAATTAAAAAGCGCAGCTAAACCCTGCGCTTTTTCTTTGCGCTCAATTGGACTTCAATCCGCAATTTGATACCTTTACTCAAAATACTTATAAAAATTGGGGAAAAGGGAATGCAATGTCATCGAATTGAAGAGCTAATTGAACTACTTGCGCCTGAATGGCAAAAAGATCAGCAGCTCAACTTAGTGCAATTCATCACCAAACTGGCTCAAGAAGCGGGTTATAAAGGACCATTAGAAGCGCTTACAGATGATGTATTGATCTACCATCTAAAAATGCGCAACAGCGCCAAAGACGAAATGATTCCTGGCCTGAAGAAAGATCAGGAAGATGATTTTAAAACAGCCATTTTACGCGCGCGTGGCATTATAAAATGATGTTGCCCCTGTGATAGTGATCAAGATAGCGGCCTTATTAGGTCGCTTTTTTATTATTAGCGATAAGCCTCACGAGTTGAGGCTTTATTGTTAAAGGTTGATAGTGTTAAAGAAATAAAATTGTTATTGGCGTTATACTTGCCGCTTAATAAATAAAGATTGAACAATGATAATTTCTCATCTTGGTATTGTACCCAAAGAGAAAACAGCAATGTCGCAGAGTGTGAACTAAAAGAAATCACACCTTACAGCCCAACAAGGATCATTTCATGAGTCAGGACAAAATCGATATAAAGGATGTGACTCCTAAAATATTCAACCCCAAAACTCACAAAGGCAACGGTGACCGTTTTAACCCTAGCAACCGTATTTATGTGCGCGAAAGTAAAGGTACTTATCAACAACTCCGCCGCTATGGTGGCTGGTTTTTACTGCTGCTTTTTACTTTGGTACCGTGGATCTCTTATGGTGATCGTCAAGCGATTTTGCTCGACATCGGCCACCAGCAATTTAACTTTTTCGGCACCACACTTTACCCACAAGACCTAACTCTACTGGCCCTGTTGTTTATGATTGCGGCATTCGGCCTGTTTTTTATTACCACTTTTCTTGGCCGTGTCTGGTGTGGCTATCTGTGCCCGCAAACTGTGTGGACATTTATCTACATTTGGTTTGAAGAAAAACTCGAAGGCGCCGCCAATAAACGCCGCAAGCAGGACTCAGGAAAACTCACAGCTAATCTTGCTATAAGAAAAGCCATCAAACACATTGCTTGGCTGGCGATTGCACTCGGTACTGGTTTTACTTTTGTCGGCTATTTCGTCCCGGTACGCGAACTCGTGGTGAACTTTTTCACACTCGATGAAAGTTTCTGGCCCGTCTTCTGGGTACTCTTTTTCACCCTTTGTACTTACGGAAATGCAGGCTGGATGCGTTCGATCGTCTGCATCCATATGTGTCCTTATGCTCGCTTTCAGTCTGCGATGTTTGACAAAGATACCTTTATTGTTGGCTATGACAGCAAACGCGGTGAAACTCGTGGGCCACGCGCTCGTAAAGCCGATCACAAAGCACTCGGTTTAGGTGACTGCATTGATTGTGATTTGTGCGTACAAGTGTGTCCGACTGGCATCGATATTCGTGATGGCTTGCAGTACGAATGCATTAACTGCGGCGCTTGTATTGATGCGTGCGATACCACGATGGAACGTATGGGCTATGAAAAAGGGCTCATTAGCTATACCACAGAACATCGCCTCTCCGGCCACCACACCAAAATACTCAGGCCTAAATTGCTCGGTTATGGCACGGTACTGCTGGTGATGTTTGGCTTATTCATCGCTCAAGTAGCCAGTGTTGATCCGGCCGGCTTAAGTGTATTACGTGATAGAAACCAGCTATTTAAAACCAACAGCAATGGTGAGATTGAGAACACTTACACCTTAAAAGTCATCAACAAAACTCAGCAAACGCAAGAGTATAAGCTTGACGTGAAAGGGCTATCGGACGTCTCTTGGTATGGTAAACAAACTATCCAAGTCAAACCAGGAGAGGTATTGAACCTACCAACCAGCCTTGGCGTCGCTCCTGACAAACTCAGCTCTCCTATAGCGACGATTCAGTTTATACTCACGGACAGTAACCAATTCACGATAGAAGTTGAGAGCCGGTTTATTAATAAACTCTAACTTCGTAACGAATGGAAAAGGGCTCAGTAATGGGCCCTTTTTAATCATGACCAAAGCTTCTTTCCATTTTGATGCACTCACCCCTGATACCATGTGGTATGCCTTAGAAAGCATCGGCATTCGTGCTGAATCAGGATTTCTAGCACTCAACAGTTACGAAAACCGCGTTTATCAATTCATCGATGAAGAACGCCAACGCTATGTGGTGAAATTCTATCGACCTCAGCGCTGGAGTGTTGAGCAAATTCAAGAGGAGCACGATTTCACACGCGAGCTGTACGCGGCGGAAATTCCGATTGCTGAGCCATTACTCATCAACGGTGCAACCTTACATCACTATCAGGGCTATCATTTCGCGCTATTTAACAGTGTGGGTGGGCGGCAGTTTGAAGTGGACAATATGGACCAATTAGAAGGCGTGGGCCGGTTTCTTGGACGCATTCATCACATCAGTGCCACTCGTACTTTTGTTCATCGCCCGACCATCAGCTTAGATGAGTATCTTTATCAACCCAAACAGCTATTGGAAAATGCGTCCTTCATACCTCAGCACTTGCAAAATACCTTTTTCAGTGACTTATCGTTATTGATCAACAAAATTGAACAGCAATGGCCAGTAAAATCCGCGGCCATACGCTTGCATGGTGATTGCCATCCAGGCAATATTTTGTGGCGAGATGGGCCCATGTTTGTCGATTTAGACGATGCTCGCAATGGACCAGCAGTACAGGATTTGTGGATGCTACTCAATGGCGAATTGCAAGATAAGCGAATGCAGTTGGACATTATCTTAGAGTCGTATCAAGAGTTTCACGATTTTAATCCAGCCGAATTGAAACTAATTGAACCGTTACGCGGTCTACGAATGGTGCATTACATGGCATGGTTGGCCAAACGATGGCAGGACCCTGCTTTTCCACTCGCCTTCCCTTGGTTTAATGACCCTAAATATTGGGAAAGCCAAGTGCTTGCGTTTAAAGAACAAATAGCAGCATTAGACGAGCCCACGCTCTCACTAATGCCACAATGGTAAGTCACCTTGAAGCAATAAATGGAGTACACAATGAAGAAGCTTTTTGCACTGGTTGCAACCTTACTGCTGAGTTTATCGGCTCATGCAGCCCAATTTAAAGAAGGTGAGCATTACAAAGTGCTTGATCTTGAACCCTCTAAAAATCCAACCGTGACGGAGTTTTTCTCCTTTTACTGCCCACACTGCAATACCTTTGAGCCGATCATCGCCCAACTGAAAAAGCAGCTCCCACAAGGGGTTACTCTGCAGAAAAACCATGTTTCTTTTATGGGTGGCTCTATGGGTAAATCAATGAGTAAAGCTTACGCCACCATGCTTGCCCTCAAAGTTGAAGACAAAATGGTGCCCGTGATGTTTAACCGCATCCACACGATGCGTAAACCACCAAAAGATGATGCTGATCTACGCCAAATCTTCCTAGACGAAGGTATTGATGCAGCAAAATTTGATGCCGCCTTTAATGGTTTTGCCGTCGATTCAATGGTGCGCCGCTTTGACAAACAGTTCCAAGAAAGCGGCCTTTCAGGTGTGCCTGCTGTCGTGGTTAACAATCATTATTTGGTGCAGGGACAAGGTGTTAAATCGACCAATGAATACTTCGAACTGGTCAATTACCTACTGACCAAGTAATCATTCCAAAATGAGATGAGGAGCACAACGGCTCCTCATTTTTACTTAATCAAGTTCAACCTTGCAGCGCTTTCTCATACAACCAATATTGAAACACAAGCCATCACAGCACAAAACTGTGTATGCCTAAGACAAAGCTCACTCTTCATTCATAAAACAGTCAGATTAGTTTTATCGTGTCGTCATCCAAGTTTATTCATATACTTAACCACTATTGAATCAAAGTATGGAAACTCCTAATGAATAAATACCTGTCCATGACGCTTGTTAGCGCTCTGGCTTTTCATGTATCTGCCGAACTGGCTCCAGAAACAGGTTTAAGTGGTGAGATTGCCATTAATACTATTTTTGCATCTTCCCAATCATCATTTGATACGGGTGGAGATGAGCGTATTACATCACTCGAAACAAAGAGTAGTCGGCAGTCAAACTTTGCCGTTGGGCCTTTGGGTAACCTTGCTTACACCTTCGGGGACAAACGTCAACAACAGGTTTATCTAGGCACCTCACGTGATGATATTGCCGTCGGCACTTTAGCGCTTCAGCTGGGGTATCAATATGAGATGGAGACAGGTACCGTGGTTGATGTGGCTTTTTTGCCGACCGTGATGTCTGGAAAAACCTGGGCTAACCCTTACCAACTAAACAGTCAGCGCCAAGAAACCGATGAGTCAGGAAATGCCTACCGATTAACATTCAATAGTATTCAAGGCAGCCCATGGACTATCGATGTCGCTTACGCGACCAAAGAGATCGACAACGATCAGTTTCCAAGCCCTGAACTGGCTCGTGATGGTAAAAGTTACTACCTAAAAGGGCAGTACCGTTACTCTCTGAGCCCAACCAGTTTGTTACAGCCCTCCATCACTTATATCAACCACCAAGCGGATGGCGACGCCAATACTCATCACTCTTACGCCGCCGATCTCTCCTACTTCACGTTTATCAATCGCCATAAACTGGCGCTGACCGCTGGTTATACCAAGCGCGACTATCAAGGTGGAAACTCACTGTTTAATCACACTGTGCGTAATGACGATGAACTGAGCCTATTCTTCGCGTACGAATACAGCCAATTTATGGATTGGGATGATTGGTCATTCATCGCTTTAGCCGGTTATAACCAATCGAGCTCAAACCTCTCGTTTTACGACGAATCGTCTCTCTTTACAGCGCTAGGGTTAAATTACCAATTTTAAGTTCATTACACCGCTTGTGCGGTCAGTTGTTTCAACAAGCGGTCCATTGCTCGATAGCCGAGCGCTTCCGCTAGATGGGGCTTAGCAATCTGCTCGGCCCCTTCTAAATCAGCAATCGTACGCGCCACTTTGATAATGCGATGATACGCGCGGATGGAGAGCCCTAGGCGGTGCAGTGCATTTTCCAAAAATTCGGCGTCAGCCTTAGTTAAAGGGCAATACTGTTCAATTTCTCGGCTCCCTAACAAAGCATTAACCTTGCCATTACGAATCACCATCCGTTCACGAGCAATCAACACTCTTTCTTTAACCACAGCCGTTGCTTCACCTCTTTCGCCGCCATTTGCCAGCATTCCTTTGGGAAGCGAGGGGATTTCTATCGACATGTCAAAGCGATCAAGCAATGGCCCCGATAAGCGTCCCAAATAGCGCAAAATACTCTGCGGGTTGGCTCTGGCTTGCGTGCCTTCGTAATAACCAGTTGGGCTGGGGTTCAACGCCCCCACTAATTGAAAGCGAGCTGGAAAACGCGTTTTGCCTTGCGCTCTTGAAATAATAATTTCACCTGACTCTAATGGCTCACGCAATGAGTCGAGCACTTTTCGTTCAAATTCTGGCAATTTCCTAACATCAAGTTTGAGTAATAAATATTGTCAATTTGAGGCTTTGAGTGTTGTCCGTGTTAGTGGAGCGCATCGCTTCAGATGCTAGCGAAACGGTAGGTCATTCATTTTTCTATTTAGTCGAGAAAGTAGCTATGTTATCTGTTCAATCTGACGTCTTCATCTATCCCTCCTCATGAATGAATATTCACTGAATCGTTAGGGGCAACTACTGATTCAGTCACAAAAATTCAGATAGAGAGCAAAACTACCAGCTAAAACCGTTATGCCCCAAAATGGCTTGTGTTAAGTTGTGGTAAATGATCTACCACAACTTAAGGCTTTGATTGAAAATTCACCAAAGGCGTATCAAGACCATCTGTTATGGCGCGTTAGTGTCGAGTAGACGACACCTGTTACCAAGTGTCGTCCCTCTAAGAACCCAGCGTGCAACTTTCACCGCACTAGGCTCAAGCCTTCACAAAGGCACCTGATGGCACCCAGCAACTTATAAAGCAGTGAGAGCAGGCTCATGCCAAGAGTTACGGCATGGCTTCTTTGATTTTCTCTTTGCCAAGTATTCTTGGTATTGAGGGTCAAAAGGTGTAGCGGCACTCCTGATTTTCACATGTCTCTCTATTGGCACCTTGGCTATTTGAAACAGATTGAACTGACAATCCATATCCATGATCTTCTGCCAACCGTGAAATTGCCATTGACCTTGACGGTTGATGAAGTATTTAAGGGCAATCCAAGTTCTAGATTTTGTTGGATGACGCCTTTTAGCCCAGAACCATAACGTATGGAATAGCTTGTGACCTACATATCCGAATACCTGTTTAGCCACGCAGTGTCGATAGTAATTCGACCAGCCCCTGAGTTTTGGATTTATCAGTTTGATAAGATCGTTAACAGGAATGGTTGCGTGCTTTTTGATGAGTTCGCGCAAGTTACTCAAGAACAGTAGTGTGTTGGATTTGCTCGGTTTAACGAGCAATTTCCCTTTGTACTTCCTATGATTAAAACCTAGGAAATCAAAACCTCTGTTGATGTGGGTAATGTGCGTTTTCTCTTCAGAGAGTGTTAAGCCTCTTTCTGCTAAGAAATCAGCGATCAACGGTTTGATATCGTTCTCCAGCACTTCCTTTGAAGCACAAGTGACGAGGAAATCGTCGGCGTATCCAATAAAGTTGGCTCTAGTGCCCTTTTTGAGTGCGGTGGACTTTATGCGTTGCTCAAGCCCTGCAAGAGTCATTAGCATCAAGGTTGGGGATATAACCCCACCTTGTGGTGTTCCCTCGTCAGTGCGATAGAACAGCCTTTTGTCCATAAAACCAGACTTTAACCACTGTTCCAACATACGTTTGTCTATGGCAATGTTGTTCATAAGCCATTGATGCCCGATCTTGTCGAAACAAGCTTTGATGTCTCCCTCAAGAACCCATTGAGCAGATCGTTTCATAACCAAGCATTTGAAACACTGCTCTATAGCATCGGCAGTGCTGCGGTTTGGTCTAAACCCATAGCTGTTAGGGTCAGCAAGTGTTTCTGATATTGGCTCTAGTGCAAGAAGATGAAGCGCTTGCTGCGCTCTGTCGATCATGCAGGGAATGCCAAGTGGCCTGAGCTTGCCGTTTTTCTTGGGGATGTAGATACGCTTGAGCGGTTTGGCTTGATAGGCTTTTCTGCTCAGTTGATTGACTGCTTTCATGCGACGCGTATCTGTATTCCAAATGACGCCGTCAATTCCAGGCGTTTTACTGCCTTTGTTTTGTGATACCCGCTTAACAGCAAGAAGTTTTGCCGAACGCGAGTGAGTCAGTATCCATTGCAACGCTTTCGCTTTGCCGTGTCTACCTTCTCGTGTTGCCTTTGCAATACGCATCTGAAGCTTTAAAACGTTAGATTCTACGACTTTCCAATTTATGGATCGCCATTGAGCACTGTCAGGAGAGGCACTAATCTCTTTTGAAATCATCATTTGCGTTCCTCCTTGAATAAAGTTCTTCAAATTCTCTTACAACGGAAGACCAGTCGGAAGTCAGCTCACTTTCGTGATCAGATAGAGATCTGTATCTGCATCGTTACAATGCAGCCTTCGCTTTTTCCAACATCCTCTACCTGCATCACTATCGGCCACAGAGGCTTTCCCTTAGGGAGCGATACAGGCTTACCGTGTTCCGTATGTCGCGCAATGTCAGTTTAGATGCCCGCTATGGTGCGGAGAGTTCAACGATCACGAAAGAGCATGGGGCAATCTCTTTCCGACTCTCTTGCCTTTTGGCTACAGCGTGTTAACCACTTCCGCTGCTCATTGATTAACGCACCTTGGACGGATTCACATTTGTTCATCATGCTGACTACCTAGCACTCACCCGATTTATGTGGTTATCAGGAGGATCATCCTCTCACGATTTCAATCCCGATTGGCAAATGCCAACCTTCGTTACATTGTCAGAGCCGCTACTTTATTCAGGCTCCTAGGTTCATCTGGTGATACAGATGGTTCACGCGTTGAGCGGTGAACAGCGCTTCATACGACCTCACGTCGCACGCCCCATTATCATTCAGAGTAAAAGCTCGCTTAACGGAAGAGTTGATGCCGTTATAAACGCGATCGCCATGTTATCAATTATGGATAATTGCTTCAGAAATCGATATGTCGAATCGCCCACGTTGTTTAAGAGCCTGGTTACACTCACGATCGTATATTTAATACGTCGGTATATTTCTTAAAGTGATCGCGTTTTCTATTATTGTCTTTGCAAGGAATATGTTAAAAAGCTAACCAGGATGAAAGGCAGTTTATGATAACTAAGCTTAATGCCTGTAAAGAAATTGAGGGTTATTTACTCGCTTCAACAAGACCTTGCAGCAAGCGTTAAAGGGGGAAGGCGATTCGAATCCGATGAGAAAATCAGTGCTACCTCAGCAGGTAGTCGATAATTAAACATGGACAGCTCAATAAACCTTCAGGCTGATCGAGTTGTCCATTTTACGCATCCTTAATATTGAAATTGCTTACTATAGATAATGAAATTAACAGGCTGTTAGTTAGTCACTACCTGTATTCTATTCCAAGTTGCTATCGCTCTTTTTAACAGAAACTTTTACATCTTTTAAGCCAGCATCTTCAAGTTGTCGTTTAATGTTTTTCTCCATTGACACCTCACTTCCTTCTTCTTGTGGTATCGAGGTTTGTTCAAAGTACAACTCGCCAGTATATTGATCTTCTGCGTAAAACATCCCCTTTACACGAGCTTTTTTCGGGGCTAATACCTTACCTAACCAGTAACGGGTATCGTAGGAGCCTCCATTTTTTGCAATCCAGTTCCAATCCCAAGTTTTATTTAAACCTGGGATATCACGATGATCCCATTGAAATTCTAAGCTTTTATCCTCGCCGGAAAAACGACCAATAGAAAAAGTACTGCTGATGGTAGGTCTATCTTTAGGATGCGTTAGCAGACCATTACCTCCCCAGCGCATAAAACCATTAAAACCAAGATCGTAAGAAACATCTGCATCAAAGACATAAGGATAAGATATATCTGCACGATATACATTTAAAAGTACTTTCAACGCACTATTAGCAGGGACCACTGGTCTAGCTTGCATAGAAACAGTATTACTCTCATCACCACCACTCGCAGTCCCCCACTCCTGCGTCGAACCTATAGTAACCGAGATAGACTTATCCACACCTCCGGTAACTTCTGGACTTTTGAAAGCAGTGCTAACTGCAACACTTTCACTGAAACCGTAATTATTACTCTGTGACCAATTTGTTGATGTTTTATAATTTATATCTATTACGTATTGCTGAGGGATGCTTGTTTTGTTGATTGCGGTAGATGAAATAGTATTGATCAGTTTTTTATTCGAATTAACAATCGAACCGTCAATTTTAAATGATGTAGGATCCATGGTATAAGAAAAGTTGTTGACTATGAGAGTACTTTTCTCATCGCAACGATAACCATCACAAGGTCCATTATTACCACGGACTTTCCAAGCGTTTGCGTTGGAATCCCACCAAACTTTCACATCTTGTCCGACTTTTTCGAAAGCAGAACCTCCAGCCCAAGCGTACCCCATCATATGAGCTAATTGGAAGCTAGGTATAATAAAATTCTGCTTATCATTAAGTAGGTTCCATTCTACACGCTGCTTCGAACCTTCCTCGATATAGACAGGGTCAAACTTGAGAATATTTACATCAGCCTTAAGCGGATAGCAAGCTGTTGAATCTGAGGATCCTTTTTTGATCTCTCCTTTGTAGCCTGGGCCCATTATGATCCAACCATCTGCCAAAGTAACATAAGACCATTTACCTAACTTGTTCATTATAAAGTCTTTGAATCGTAAAGCTTCATCACGAGTTATAGCTCTAAAATTAGGTTTGCACGTTTCAGCTCCAAGATTGTAATGAATCTCAGCTAGATCAGGGTAAAATTGAGTATTATCTGATGCTAATACTGAAGGTGTGTAAGTAAAAGGCAATAAACATAATAAAGTTAGTGTTTTTTTCACCGAAATCTTCCTTCTTTTATCATTAGTTGGAAAAATAACCATAATATATTTTTTTAAAAAAAACATTAATAGGGATGTATAGATTTAGTAAATGTGAGATGTTAGTTCAATTTTATTCGTCCTACCTAATTTTAATAATAAATAGCAATCTACTCATGATTGATTTTTATTTAATGGGTTGTAATTTTACAGAAGTGGAATGAGTAAAATTAAAGTCAATTATTAATGGAAAAACTTACTTTATTACAGTTTGTGACAATCTAATGGTGTGTTAATTTGAATGTATATAAAATACTGTTGAATGCATTTTAACCAATTTATATTTTTGGTTTGACTTATAAAATGATTATCTAGATGTGTAATGAAAAAAGTAAGTAAATTAATCTTTGCGGTACCTATCATATTCTCTCACATGCTGAGTAAAGTGACTTTAATAGCCTCAGTATTGGCTTTCAATCCGGACAAAATGAAGGTTTGGATCAAAATTTAGGTTCCAATTTTTCAGAAAAAGAAGAACAAGGCCTTATGGGCGTATATGCTTCGCTATCTTCTCAGTAACTAATAATGTCTTCGTGGAAACTGAATTTTCAGGAATGAACACTGGAAAAAACTCTCTTTAGTTTAATCGTCTTTAAAGTCCATTATACTCATTCATTAGAAATGTTTTTATGCATGTTAGGTGTTTAAGGACCAAACATGTGTTGGAGAGAGAGCGCCTTCTAACTGATTGATTTTTTTACAAATATATCTAATATTTGTAATAGGGATTCTAATTTCAAAAAAGAAATTTAAATATCGTATTTTTGAGAGCGGACAAGACTAATCGATGGGCTATCGCTCTACTGACAGTAGTTTATGCTATTGCTTCTTATAATGTTATCGGGTTCATAAGTGATAGCTTTTTAGATAGGTAAAGCCTTGTTGCGTAAATAGATGGAACTAAGCCTCTAATCTACGATCTGATCAGCTACATTGGCCTTCCATCGTAGTATCATGCCTAGACCTCGTTACAAAACAACTAACTGGAAACAGTATAACAAAGCTCTGAATAGCGGTTAGAGAGGGCCATGAACACTTCGACTGAACCAGTTGTTAGGCGGGAAATTACACCTGAAGAGCTACAACGCTCAGGTTGATGAAACTTACTCAATGCCCGAAACTCATGATATCGTTTTAGAATCAAGCTCAATGGGGTCGGTATACCTTCTCTCTGAATTAAGTAACAAAGCCTATAACGCATCAAGTTCATGTACAGGTTCTTCAACCTTATCTTTAACGTAGGTTCTATTATTCAACGCTATTCTCTATCTCTGATTTCCAATCTTTAACCTCAACATTACGCTCGTCAAGCATCAATAACGCGGTCACATAGATAGCTAAGGCAAGTTTGTCAGGTAACTCTGCCGGTTCATCTGAAATCACGAGAGGCGCGGATTCATTTAAAGAATAACTAGGTTCAGGTGTTTTCCTACATACGATACTATCGCATGTATGGGGATAGAGATAATTCGCCTCGGCTCTGACAAACCCACACACTAGGGCATAGAAAAGTGCAACAACGCAAACTCGGAACAACATATAAATCATCCTAACTAAAACAACAAAGAAAGCGACTGCAAACTATTTAAGTTAATCATTTCGGCAAAGTAATAAAATTCCTCAAATGCTAAAGGTGGTGCACATAGATAACCCTGCACTTCAACGGAATCGCAGGTTTCATGAATAAAGCTCAACTGCTCTTCTGTCTCTACTCCTTCTACCACAAGATTGACGCCAATGGCGCTTGCAATGCCGCACACTCCCTCCAGTATGGAACGGCTAACCTTGCAACTTTCAATATCTCTGACAAACGAACGGTCTACTTTTAATGTATCTATTGGAAGCATTTTTAGCGTACTTAGAGAAGAATAACCCACACCGAAATCATCAAGAGCAATTGATATACCCTCTTTCCTCAACCTCTCGAGGGAAGAAGTAAGCTCCGTATAGTTTTCGATAACTTGTGTCTCAGTAATCTCTATTTCAACTAACGAGGTAGAGAGACCAAGCTCATTCAGTAAAACGATTAACTGCTCAACATGAGCAATATTTATAAGTTGTTTGTAGTGGTAGTTAATAGAAACACCGATATCATTCAAAGCATGAGAACGTGTCCAACACAAACAATAGTTAATTGCTTTTTTAACTATTTGACTTGTCATTTCTTCTAGAAGGCCAAATGACTGAACTTTATTTAAAAACCGATTTGGAGCGATAACACCCGAATGATAAACCCACCTTGCTAATACTTCACATCTGACCACTTTACCTGTATCGAGAGACATAATTGGTTGAAAGTAGGGTTCGAATTCATTGTTCCGCAAAGCTATTTCTATATTTTCTTTGGAGACTATCATTCAACCTCGCTCTAATTTCATCAAAACCGAGGGAGCTTATAGAAAGTTCAATAATCATTCAAGATGAAATTAAAACCAAACAAAAAAATCATCAATATATACCCGTGATCATTGAAGATGCTTGATTTTCAATAGAATCAGGATCATGCTACAAACCATGAAAATCACACTGACTCCTCAACAGAAACTGCAACTCGAACAGATGCACGACATTGAGCGTGATAGTCGAGTTTGCGACCGTATTAAGGCTGTTTTGCTGGCTTCTGAAGGCTGGAGTCAGACTATGATTTCACAAGCTCTTCGTATTCATGAATCGACCGTTGCACGTCACCTCAGTGACTACGTACTTTCTGAAAAACTTAAGCCTGAGAATGGAGGAAGCCAAAGCAAGCTTTCTGCTATTCAAACCATGCACCTAATCGAGCATTTGACTGAGAAAACCTATTCTCATACTCATCAAATTGTCGCCTATGTTAAAGAGACGTTTGGGCTTGATTATACTGTTTCTGGTATGAACAAATGGCTTCACCATAATGGTTTTAGCTACAAGCAACCGAAAGGCATACCACACAAGTTTGATGAAGCAAAACAGCAAGCATTCATAGAGGCGTATGAAGCGCTAAAGGCAAGCTGTGGCGAGGATGAATCGATAGTCTTTATCGATGCAGTTCACCCAACACTATCAACAAAGATATCGCATGGCTGGATACGTACTGGTCAGGATAAAGTGATTGAAACAACGGGTAATCGTAGCCGATTGAACATTATTGGCGCACTGAACCTGTCGGATATTGGTGCAACCATTGTTCACGACTATGAGAGCATTAACAGTGAATCGATTGTTCGTTTTTTCTGTAAGTTAAGAGAGAGTTATTCGTTAGCCCATAAGCTTCATATCATCTTAGATGGTGCGGGATATCACCGCAGTGACTTAGTCAAAGATGCGGCGTTTGTCCTGAATATTAAACTGCATTATCTTCCACCTTACAGTCCAAACCTCAACCCAATAGAGCGGCTATGGAAAGTAATGAATGAGAAGTCGAGGAACAACGTTTACTTCAAAAGAAAACGGGACTTCAAGGCGGCAATAGACCAATTTTTTTCTGTGACTCTTCCAGAGATCGCAGGCTCTTTGACATCTCGAATTAATGATCATTTTCAGGTTCTCAAGCCTGCATCTTCAAGTTGATTCGGTATAAACAATAAAGATAAATTATTAAGAAATATAATCAATTGTATAAAAATATTACCAAAAATAATGTTTGATCATTTATAAAATAACCATTATTTTCTACACCTAAAAACAGGAAGAAAAACAATGAGAAAAGCAAACATACTTATAGGTTTTATTTTAATAACACCTAATTTAGTGAATGCTGAAACGAATTATTTCAATAGTTTTAGTTTTGGATTACAAGCAGGGCAAAATAATGGCCTTGAGCAATATTTAGGCTCATCATACGCTAAAAAAGGTGAGCAAGACCTTGTCGGTGGATATGCGACGTTAACGACAACATTCAACAGACACGTATTTTTTGAAGCCGAATTTACAGGAATGAGTACGGGCAAAACCCAATATCGAGATCATTATGCGGGGCTCGGTATTAACGGTTACGCTAATGGTGCTTTCCCATTTCTATCATTGGGTATAAATCGAATTGATGTAGAACGTGGGAGTGGCAAATTTAATGAGTACAGTCCCTCTGCTCACCTTGGCGTAAAGTTTGTCCCTATCAGCTTCTTAACATTGACTCCTAGCTATCGTTACTCTCATGTTGATAAAGATCCGATGAATAAATTCTCTTTGACAGGTGAAATAAACTTTACAGATCACTTCGCTCTTGAGCTCGGTGCTAGCTATAAAACTTATCGAGAATCTGAACAATGGTCTGGTATTTCTGGTTTAAAATTCTATTTCTAAATAAACCAAGTAAATGACTATATCAGGGCAACTGTATTTATCTTAGTTGCCCTGAGGCTTTGATGTGATGGAAAGTTATTTGACTTACTTGGCTAAAGTAGACAAGTGGGATATCGCAAACGATGTTTTTCGTAGATACAACTTACGCAAGCCGAAATCAGAATATCTTGTGAAATTGTTACTCGAGTTTAAAGCTAAAGAAGCTAACTCTAGGCTATGACAATTCACTGCTTGCTGGCTCCTCAAATCCTTTACTCTCAAAATCTGACCATTCATAATCGCGACTCATCACTGCGTTGTTGAGTTATTTATATTCTCTAACGTTGAATTTAATTAGTCTCAAAAAGGGTTCATTTCGCTATGTTTAGTCGTCTAAAACTGAGTGTACAACTCTATATTTCTTTTGGTGTTATCTTGCTGTTACTGTCTGTCATCTCTCTTACCTCCCTTGCAGGCTTTAACCAAATGCAAGCTGGGTTTGTAGATTACAGAGGGCTGGCAAGGGATACCAATTTGGCAGGTCGAGTTCAGGCTAATATATTGACAATGAGATTAGCCGTACTCAACTACATTAACACGCAATCCGATAACTCAATCACGCAATATGAAGACCGGAAATCCCAAATCGTGGATTTCCTGCAAGAAGCAGAAAAAGAAATTCAGACCCCCCAAAGAGCCGCTTTGGTGCAAAGCATCATCTCGGAAGTCGATGACTACCAGCATGGTTTTGAGCAAGTGGTTCAGTTGTTTGGAAAAAGAAATCAAATCGTAAAGGAGAAATTGGAACCAAATGGTTTGACCATGCGACAAGCACTATCAGACATTATCGTCTCTGCCTACAATGACAACGACGCAGAAGCTTCATTCTTTGCGGCACAATTACAAGAACACCTTTTACTGGCTCGCCTTTACGTTACCAAATACCTGGTTACTAATAGCCAGGAGGATGCCCAAAGAGCCCGGCAGAAGCTTTCTGATGAAATACCAGTATTCCTGAAAAAGCTGGATAACAGCCTTCAAAACAGTGTCAGGCGGGCTCTGCTCATGAAAGTCACGGATAGTCATTCGCAATACCTTGAGGCATTTAATAGTGTCGATAGCACTATAAAAGAGCGGAACGACCTCATCAACAACACCTTAAATGTTATTGGAGCAAAGGTGGCAGGTGATATTGAGAAAGTAAAACTATCCGTAAAAAATGACCAAGATGTGCTGGGTCCTAAAGTGCAAACGGATACAGAGAATAACTTAACCATCATTATCGTAACCTCTTTGATTGCATTTATCCTGGGCGCTACGGTTTCTGTATTCATGCCTAAAATGATTATACGTCCGATTGGCGGAGAGCCTCGGGAAATGATGCAGTTAGCAGAACAAATTGCTAATGGTGACTTAACCCATCAATTTGACAGCAAAGTACAATCTGGCAGTGTATATGCTTCCCTGAGAGATATGTCCACCAACCTGAAAGCGCTCATTAGCCAGATTCTGGAATCTAGTCAGGTATTGGCTTCAACGGCTGAAGAAACCTCGGTTGCCTCTGAGCAAACCACCGCAGCGGTTGCTAATCAGCAAACTGACACAGAGATGGTGGCAACTGCAATCAACCAAATGACCAGTACCGTCAATAATGTTGCACATAATACGGAAAATGCTGCACTGATATCGAAAGAAGCGCATGACAAGACTGAAGAGGGCATAACTATGCTCAATAACAGTATGGCATCGATTGACACTTTGGTTAATAATGTCACGAGCACAGCACATGATATGGACGCACTGGTACAAAGTACTGACCAGATTGATCAGGTACTTACAGTAATACAAACCATCACTGAACAAACAAACCTGCTGGCACTTAATGCTGCAATTGAAGCAGCCAGAGCAGGTGAGAATGGCAGAGGTTTCGCGGTAGTTGCAGATGAAGTAAGACAATTAGCCCAAAAGACGCAAGATTCAGCTGCCGATATACAAGACATTGTCTCTACGGTTCAGGGAGCGGCGAAAACGTCAGTGTCTAAGATGCAAAAGAGTGTTGAGCAGGCAGAATCCACGAGCTCGGTTTCTCGAAGAACAGTCGAAGCTTTCGAAGAAATTAATATTGCAATGGCAAAAATTGACGACATGATGGCTCAGATTTCAACTGCATCAGAAGAGCAAGCTCAAGTTAGTGAAGATATCAACAAACGAATTTTGCACATTAGCGAAGTGTCGATAGAAACTTCAGCCAGCTCTCAACAGTTGCTTGCGGCAAGTTAGGAAGTTGCTCGTTCTGCTGAAACATTGACAGAATACACAAGAAAATTCAAAGTCTAACTCATCTCAATAGGAATTTATTAGCCCAAAATAAAGATTTACCCATGAACGGCAGTATTCGTGGGTAGATTTAATTTTGTTTATATATGCATTTAGGAGGCATTATTATGCAACCATGCGAGCTTTTGATGCGCTTAAACCATGATTGAAAATATCCAAAACCTTCCATCTCAGACACTGCTTAAAGCGGTGCCTGATTGCATTTTGAGATACGAGAAGTTATCTCAAAGCGGGATAGTAGAGTATTTATGTTAACTCGCTTGTGTCCATAGACGTGGCAGCACGTCTTTGCCCCAAAGTTTGTTAACGTATTTACTCAGCGGCAGAACACACCACTGGAATTGCAGTACTTTTCCTAATGGCTGACGGTTGAGGGGCGGTGCTCGGAAACTCCCAAAACCGAGCAAAAATGTTAAAGTTAAGCAGAAAGTGCTTGTTGCATAACTACTCATTTTAGCTCTTACCCTGACAGACTTAAGCCCGTCAAGGTTTGCTTCTGATGAATCGAGTAGAGTAAGGTTGATACTGGTTTATCTCGAGCTATCTAAACTCTAGGTTTTAAACATCCTAACCGCGGCTGTCAGATCATCCGCTTGATTCGCTACTACGGTTGTAGACTGGGTGTTTTCAGATACCGCTTGTACGTTGATTGAAGATAAATCTCTTATCACGTTGACGTTGCGAGCTATTTCATCCGATACGGTGCTTTGCTCTTCTACCGCCGCTGCAATTTGAGTACTGTTATCCAATACTAGTTGCATTTCCCTCATTATTGACTGAAGCCTTGAGTAAGCTTGGTCGGAAACTTCCGAACTACTTTGACCTTTACCGCTGCACTGCTGCATTACCTCGACCACAGTCTGAGTTTGCTCTTGAATGGCCAAAATAATATTGGAGATCTCTTTCGTTGAATTTTGTGTTTGGCCAGCGAGCGTTCTTACTTCGTCTGCGACGACTGCAAATCCGCGTCCTTGCTCACCTGCTCGAGCGGCTTCTATTGCAGCATTAAGTGCAAGCAAATTTGTTTGCTCAGCAATGCCTTTGATAACGTCCAGAACAGAGCTAATTTGTTCGGATAGCTCTGAGAGTCGGTTAACTTCATCGCTTGCCTCGCTCAAATCACTAGAAAGCTCTGCGATGGTATCTCTTGTTATCGCAATATCACTTAGCCCTTGATTTGCAAGGTTATAGCTTTTCTGTGTATTGGTTGATGCCTGCTCTGTGGTTGAGGCTATTTCTTTGATGGTTTCGCCCATTTCTGTAACTGCCGTTGCAACGCAGTCGGTTTCAAGTTGCTGCTGGTTTAGGGCCTTTTCTGTATCTAAACTACTTTGCTGAAGTTGGCTCGAAGCTGCGCCAAGCTCATTGACACTACCTTGTACTTGGCTGACCAACTGCTGAATACTAGACAATAAGGTATTAAATTGCATTGATATATCGGCAATTTCGTCGTTGCTCTCCACGTGAGCTCTGATAGTCAAATCATGCTTATCCGCTACCATAGTCATCACTTGGCTAAGCTGGGCTATGTTTCTTTGAATACTTCTGCTAATAATAAAGGAGAGCACGATAAATAAAGCCGCGACACTCGGAATGGAGAAAACAATAAATCCACGTATAGAGCTTTGAGCATGCTCTATTTCAACCTGTAGCACCTTTTCAACATGGTGGAGAATAGAGAAAATATCATTAAACAGAACCTTCATCTCATCCTTTAGCTCTTGGTCATGCTTAGTGTCTTTACCATAGCTACCAACCAGCTCAGTAAAATCTTTTTCATACAAAGAAATTTTTTTGCTAAGTTTAGTCAGCTCTGGAATGACTATTTCAAGTTCAGTCAGGTCGGTCGTCAGGGCAGCAGACTGTTGTTGGTAGTGGCGGTACACGGTGCCGAATTCGGTTCGTTTTGAAGGGGAGCTCTCATCTAGGAACTCTAATTTTATGCGATTTAGGTCAAGCAAAGAAATCTCTAAGGTCTTGACTTCAACAAAGGTTTTCTCGAGCTTAAGCAGCTTTAAATTGCTGACCTCTGTAATGGCGACAATGGCAACAAGAGCAAGAATAGAAAGTGATGTCAGGCCAAAGAGCTTGTGTTTTATCTTCATATAGCTTCTCCAATAATACAAGACTTGGTAAAAAGTCTTTGTTTACTTATAGTTATACTTATACATTTGTTACTTAACCATTCTAAATTATATGACCTAGGTATTATAGTCTAATTAATCATCAGCTAGTTGGTTGTTTCACAAAATGAAAAAGTTGCCTGATAGTATGGATTCTATCGATGCACATTATGTCTACTTCCTTTCACGTACGGCACCGTATCAATCGGTGTCACTCAATCTTTTGTAATATCAAAAGTTATCCGTGAACAGCTAATTTAGCAAAAGTGCTGACAAACTTCTGTCCAAAGACGTGTTACGCGACCGATTGGTGATGAGCCTTACTGTGACGAAGATACAATGCTTTTATCTATATCGGATTGGAAAGCTCCCAATAGTTCCTTTATCTCACACAACGCTGCGGTAGGCGTCAACTCCTTCCTTGCTATCTGTTCTTCTAACAACTCAATCTGACGTTTTGCTAAGTCAACACTCGACTTTAGAGATACTGCATTATAAACCTCTGTGTAGCCGTGAATATCTGCAAATGCGAGGTCAATATATACATCTAAAGAGCTAAGCCGTTTGTGACCTGTCCACTGTTGAAGCTGCATTTTAAATGTTTCGGTATGAAGTAAATATTTTCGAAAATCATCTTTATCATTCACTTCTTTAGTGGTCAGAATAAGTTCCTTAAGCTTATCCGTAACGTATGCGTGCCTCCACAGGTGCGGATGTAACTCACCCTCAATACCAAGCTCTTTTTTCCATGAGTTCATGTACGTTGTCCATGAATCGGCAGATAGGCGTAGACCTGTTTTTAAGCTGATAAACAGATAGTCATGTTGAACTTTTTTCTTCCTCATGAATTTCTTGCGAACTTTGATGTAATCCGAAATCACTGATAATAACAAATGTGGGACAGGTATCTTTCGAGTGGCGTTCTCGTCTTTGCGTTTTAAAGTGGTAAGAGTGAGCATACCTGTGCGTCTAGCTTCCTCGTAATCGGTCATTTTAATCAAATGAAGCTCCGTTACACGAGCGCCTAGTTGCTCCATTGCTGTGTATAACGCCATGTCCCTTCTACGCTTATCTTTGTTTTTCTGAGTCTTGATAAACTCCCACACACGTAAAGCATCATCAGAGGAAACAGGGTGACGTTTCTTGATCTCATCTTTTGTTGGTACAGCAGGGTGCGTAATTTTAGTGCCTTCAATGAACCCTTTGTAGCCTTCCTGTTTTCGTTTGTAATGCTTTTCAAGTATCTGAATTGAGTTGCCTTTATCCTTGCCAATAAAGTTACTTAAGTCGTGAAACTCTTGGACAAACTGCAAAAATTTAAGACAAGTATCAGCAATTTGAATAACAGAGTTATTGGTGCGTTTCAGCTCTCCAAGTGGTGCCCTCTCTGCTTGTAGTGATTGAATGAAAAGGGTGAATGTTGCGTCCGTAAGCTGGCTAAACCGGCTCAATAGTGGCTGTTTTTCAATAAAGTGCACTAAGTGAATAATATGGTATGCAAAACCTCGAATAGTGTCTCTTGATAGATTCCTTAGTATCAGAATATGGATGTAAGCATTGGCTTCATAGCAAGGCACATGATTACTGTAAGTAACAAAAGGGATGTCTAAAGGCTGACGAAAGATAAGCTTGCCATCAAACCCAAGGTGGCTCCATTGTTCAAAGCCTTTAAGCTTACGAACCGCCATCAAACCTCTCCATTCAATGTGTAATTCATCTGTGCTTCAATCTTCCGATTATGCTCTCGGTAAATCTCCTGCCGCTCTTCTACTTTGCCCTCATGCTGCGCTAGTTGCTTTAGCCTAGAACGCAACTCAGAGACCATAACGGTCAGTAAAGAATTGCTGCGCTGCGCTGCATCCAATTCCGACTCAAGCTCTGCGACTTTATGCTTTAAACCTACGACGGTTTGCTTGTTACCTTTAGTAGCTTTCTCATCGTGATGTGCAGCCTCTATCGCCAGTTTTGCATTAATACGAAGCTCATCTAAGGATAAAAAGCCTCTTTCCAGAAGTGCTTCTGAGATGTTTTTGACCGTGTTTAATGAACACGAAGTGATATTACGCTCTTGATTCTGATATTTAGCGATGCCAGATTGTGATTTGAGAGCCTTCACCAGCTCCACATCATCTTTAAACTCAGCGGGAGATGTGATTATTTCTCTCAACAAATTTTCTGTTTCAAGTACCTTGGTTTGGTTTTTCTCTAAAACTTTCATTAGCCTAATCCTTAATCAAGGTCTTTGATTTTTAAAATAAGATTAAAGGTTTGAGTGGCATTGCCATCACTATCATCTATGGTAAAAAACTCTGGCTCCAGTGTGATTCGACCCTCGTCCAGAAGGTGAATAACCTCTGTTTCAATGTCCTGCTCTTTTTGAATTTGGCTAATGTGCGGAATGGTTAGGTAAGACTCATCATCATAGTCTTCTGCAGCCTCGCTCACCGACTCTATAGTAATAGGTGTTGAGCAATCACCAGTCAGCCGCTCAGCAATCATTTTGCGAACCTCTTCTATCCCGTCTAGCATGGCAAGCTCTGAAGTGGAATCGACAACACCACGAACAATTACGCTGGCTTTTGCTCCATTAAGCACCGCCCCAGTCTCTGACTCAGAGATGTAATGGTATAGATGCTCCAAATCTGAGTGACCAAGCATCCAACGCAGGGCATCCATTCCATCAAACCCTTTAGACCAGAAGAATGCCATAGCAAAGAAACGTCTTAATTGGTGCTGACGAACATAATTGCGTCGGTATTCACCGTTGTCATACTGCACTAAGTCCGTTTCGACGTAATCACACAAAGCATCGAGGTGTGCGTTGTAGGTCGTGTGCACTACCTGACTTAACTGGCAATTTTTTGTGCTTAAATGGTTAAACAGAGACAACTTTCCTTTGGCTAAATTTAACTCATTAGCTTTAATGTTAAATTGCTCAAGTTGCCAAATGAACTTAGCAATAGAAAAGGGAATTGGTCTTTCTATTGTTGCGTTTACCCCTTTTGAACCAGTTTTTTTTACCTTAAATATCAGGTTGTACTCTGTTTTTGCACCTTCTTCTGAAAAGGGACTTACATTAGGTGATAAGTTGCCATGTGGCTTCAACGTGATTAATTCATCTTGTCTTCGAGCCATGATTGCCCCCACCAAGACCTGCATTGCACCTTGCAGTACAGAGAACAAATCAAACAAGCTCTCGTTGGATCGAATCCTTTCGTGTCGATTTTCAACGCTATCAGTAAAGCCTTGAGCCTGCTTTATCCCTTTTTTCAGGTATTCACTACTCAGGCAATTGATAGCCTCCGTTTGAAACCAGTAACCTCGCTCCGAACCAGGCATCTCTCGATGCAACTCTTCACTCCAAGCTAGAGCGCATTTTTTGGGGCGGAGTGTGTTGGACTTTCTTACAGCAGATTTGCTTCTTGCTGTAGACAGCAGCGTTAATGTTTCATCCAGTAAAGTAGTAGAGCCTTCCTCTGTAGGTAGGAGCTCTTTGGCAAACTCATAGCACTGACGAATTAAATTAAACACAAAGGTAGGCGGCAAGGTGCGGGTGCATCCTGCTTTTTTTAAGCTAACTAACTGGCTAATGTGACCTGCATTGACACGCTCGGACAAGATTGAAGGACTTGCAGCATCTTTACGCTCAAGGTTGGTATGAATCAATCGAATGGCTTCAATGCATGTCGAGATAGTCCGTTGATTCGTGCCTATTGAAGCGTCATTATTCTGAATCGCTTGATACTCTGAGTTTCGCCTTGGCGCTTTGAGATGAAGATCTGCGTAGTTGGGGAGACTAATGTCGTGATAAAGCATCTTACCTTTAAGCAGCAACTCACCCAGCACAGCACTGTTGCCATAGTATTTGATGGCTACTCCAGTGCTATAATAACCTTGTTCAAAGAGCCAAGCGCACGCCTTTTCTCTCTCTGCTAGACATAAGAAACTTTCATTTTGCGCAATGTCTTGTGTAACGTAGGAAAATTTCTCTTTAAATGTTTGTGCGTCTACATCAGAAACACTCTGAGAAGCGTTATCAAGTAATACCTGAGTGCGCTTATCAAACTCATACACACCTTGAAAATTTCCGTGCTCGGCGTACTTCGTCAAGACGCTCAACCAGAAGTCATCATTCACATTCAGAAGGTGATATTTTGCTAACTTCAATTCTTTCGAGTGCAGCAAGACCGCATTGATGAGAGCGATAACTTTGTTAACTTTATGATAAGCCGTTATTGGACTGATAACCTTCCCACCGTTTTCAAGTGGGTTGTCTGTTGCTGTAATCCAGTATTTAAAGCTATTTAACAGCTTTTGGTGTTTTTTATCCGTGAGTTTCTTACCATCATCTAAGCACACTGTATCCCAATGTATCGTTTTTGGTTTTTTGCCAAATGTTAGTACCCACTTGTTTTCAGGAAAGCTGGATTCTAACCATTCGGGCTGTCTGTCATCGTAACCGTAGATGCCAGTATGGATATTCGTGATTATATCTAATGCTCGATAGTCATCATTTGCTACTGAGAAATTGATGATATTTTCAAGAGTCTCGGCACTTAGGCCATTCAAAAGCGAATGGTCTTGCACAATGTTTTCAATGAGGTTAGCAATAGAGGAATTGTCGATAGCAACACTTAACATAACAGCGCCCCCTTAATCGAGTCGGTATCTAACTTGTTATTGTTTGCAATATCAAGCATTCCCATTAAATCATCATCCGCACTATGCTTGCCTGAACTCAGGGTATCTAAAACAAACACTGCTGATTGATACCAGTGAGCCACAATATCTAAAAAAGATTCCTCATCATCACTACTCTCAACAACAAGGCGTATCGCCATCAACAACTGCAAAAGAGATGTCGAGATAGTGTATATCAACTGGTCAAACCCTAATGATTCTGAAACTTCACTGTCAGTAGTCGTCTGCTGAGTAAAACCATGATCGAAATGCTCTGGAATGTTGCTTATTCCGTGATTATTCAAGAACTCTTCGATGCCTTGAGCACTCATATTCACAGCGTCAAGTCGATGCACTGAATCTTTCATTGCTTCAAGTAAAATAGCGTTCTGAAACTGACGTACCCAACGTGCATTAAAGAAGTCCATGAGTGGTTTAGGAAGGTAAGAGGTCAGTAGGTTTGCATCCTTCTTTTCATGACCAAGCGCCTCGGCAACGGCATCCATTGAACGTGTTTCCAAGTAAATTTGAAAGCCTCTGTTTCGTCTGATTGAACGTAATGAATGGATGTCAGAAATGGCTTGGGCATCTTTCAGGGTGATATCGCTGCTCTTATCAAAGAGCGATTTGTCTTGAACCCAATCATAAAAATCATTTGCCGAATGAAGAGTGACATTGAGGTCGCTTGGGCATAGCGCATTGGTAGTGGTTGCAGTCAAAATCATCTTTCGCCAATTCACATTCCCTTTTTGCTTCAGGTGTTCACGGCTCATGCGTGTATGCTGTATCAAGAACTCAACTATAGATTTAGAAAACTCATTGAGCACTACTTCTTGCTGCGCATTGGTCGCTCCTTTGCGTGATTTGTAACTGACCGCAATATGCTGATTACCAACCTGCTTGTAGCCCACCATATTGCCATTTACATCAAATAAGTCCCACTTTGCTAACCAAGAAGGTGTTATCAGAGGATGCTCCATCACAAGAAGCGTCAAAAGAACATTCAGTGTTGATTTGGTTGGTAAATTTAACTCTGTGCTGAGTTGGCCAGCATTACCGTAAAACCCCAAAAATGATAGATAGCCAATGCCTTTTGCAGCGATGCCGTGTTCATAAAAGGTTGCTACGGTATTGTCTAACTTATCTGCACCAACAAAGTTTTTATATTGAGGATTATGGCTATTACTGCTCAGTGGCTTGACGGAACCATTGCTCTGAAAAGCTTTATTTCTATCTTCTCGCGCCAAAAGTTCCTCAAGTTTCAAGAGACACACATGCCTGATATGCGCCATATCTCTATCTACACGTTGCTTAATAATTGAAACAACCTCTTCATCTTTAATTTTGAGTGGGATGTTAGCAAACCATCTAAGACTTTCTGGCTGCGTAGCATTGCCGCCAATTGAAAAGGTAGGCGCTGTATCTTTTGGGTCTTTCCAGGCTGGAACGATGAATGGCTTGTAAGGCTCAGCAAAAACACCCGTGTTGATAAAGCAATCGGTATAATAGTTAATGATATCTCGCCAACGAGCATGAAATATCTTTGGGCACCTCTGAGCAGCTTGAGAGCGCACAAATAACACTTTAAACACCTTGTTGAAGAATAGCTGCACATGATTACGACTTAAAAGGGCTTCTATTGTTACTCCGTCTCGGTCGTTATAAACAGTGGAGCAACCCGCAAAAAGTTGTTTAAAGCAATTTAATGCGCAAGCGAGAGATGATGATTTTTGGGTATAAGCATAGTTTTTTAGAGTAAGATGCACTTTGTTTGTAAACGCTTCGCCAAAATGCACATAAAGCGTATCAAGGTGAACCTCATGTTCTTTGCCTTCTTTTGATACCACCTGCCAACCACTAAGGTAGTCAGCTTTTGTTTTATCTATATTAAGCTTTCGGAACTGAGCTAGACAGTTCGAAACGTCATTTGTAACTTTGGCGCGAGAAAGCTTTACTTCATCAAGGGTTAAATGCTTATCTTGCGCAATGTAGCGGAAAAGGACTTTGAGTTGATTACCGAAGACATATCGGCGCTCGATAGTGATATCATCTCTGCTATATATAAAACCAACGAGCAATTGAAAATGTGTATTAAGCGAGGCTGAGTCATTCAGTATATCCAATGCACTGTAGTTACCTTGTCCAACCAAGTAGCAGTAACCTGCATAAATATTCAATACTAATTGTCCATTTCCTTGGGGGACTGAGGATTCAGCAGCAAGTGTTAGGTAGTTAGAGTATTCGACGGACAGTGCAGTTTTTAATAAAGAAAGCCCATTTAGTGTTTTTACATTCACAACCACATTCCATAGATTGACAACTCATAACTACATTAGTTGTCATAGTGACTACCGTCAATGAAAATTAAAGGTATGCATTAGAACTTTACTTATTAATATACATCAACTTATTTAGATTTTGATGGTTTTTAATTATTGGGATTACGGACATTTCATCAAGAAACAATAACCCATTGTGTGCCAAAGAAATTTCCCCCGGCCTCGGAATAGAACCGCCACCGACCAGTGCCGCCATTGAACTGGAATGGTGAGGCGAGCGAAATGGCCTTTGCTTCCAGTTGTGCTGGTTGATGTCTTGTGGAGTCAGAGAAGCAACCGAAGCAGTTTCCATCGCTTCATCTTCATTCATTTCTGGTAATAAATCACACAACCGAGAGGCAAGCATGGTTTTACCCGTTCCGGGTGGACCGAGAAAAAGCAGGTTATGGTTGCCCGCGGCTGCGATTTCTAACGCTCGCTTTCCTTGCTGTTGACCAATGATATCTTGCAGATCGCGAGTACTTTTCGCTTGGCACGGTTTAGGTTCGGTTTGAAAAAGAGAGAGGGTTTGCTGGCCACACAAATCAGCACACACCTCAAGCAGCGTTTGCGCCGATTTATGCTGATCCTTTGCCACTAACGCGGCTTGATCACCATTACCATGAGGCACCACCAAACAGCGCTTGGCTCGATTCGCAGCTAAAGCGGCGGGTAATACACCTTTAACAGGACGCAACTCACCAGATAAGGCTAATTCACCAATAAACTCATACCCATCTAACTTCGTTAGCGCTATCTGCTGTGAGGCCGCCAAAATACCCAACGCGATCGGTAAATCAAATCGACCACCCTCTTTGGGGAGATCCGCAGGGGCTAGATTGACCGTAATACGCTTGGCGGGAAACTCAAAGCGGGAATTAATGATAGCGCTGCGCACGCGATCACGAGACTCTTTTACCGTCGTTTCTGGCAAGCCGACCAACGTAAAACCGGGCATACCATTGCTAATATGTACTTCAACTGTCACTGTCGGTGCTTGCACGCCAACACTGGCTCGGCTGTGAATAATTGCGAGTCCCATTTCATTCCTTCGTGGTTGTTTAAAAAGTGTTCGTTCTGTTTCTGCGCTCTTATTTGCACACGAGAGATTGTTATATAGCTTGTTGTGATGCTGAAAGAATGTGAAAAAAGAATGAGTTTTTGCTTGTCATTTAACGGAATTGTGTGTTACCACTAGAGACGCGAACAATTTCGTAAGATATTACGCCAACTATTTTAAGAATTAAGTGATGAATTTGAACGCTCACATTAACCTACTGCTAAGCCTGATTATCGTGGTCATTATTGATTCCGCGCGGGGGCTAGTGGGCGCAAAATAACCACCAGATTCAAAAGACCCCCGCACTGAAAAGTCCGGGGGTTTTTTTACAACTATTAAACTAAAAAGTTCATACTGGTTGGTGATTATCCAACCCGATATGACAGGAAGAATGGGAGCGCACATGAAGTGCAAACACAACATGGTTTACTGTGCCATACACAGTTTGGGAGGGTTACGATGACAGGAGCACAACTGGTTGTAGCCGCATTAAAGCAGCAGGGAATCAAAACCGTTTTTGGTTATCCCGGCGGCGCTATCATGCCAATCTATGATGCATTATACGATGGCGGTGTAGAACACATTCTCTGTCGCCACGAACAAGGTGCAGCCATGGCGGCGATTGGCATGGCGCGCTCGACACAAGATGTCGCGGTGTGCATGGCCACCTCAGGACCTGGAGCGACCAATTTGGTCACCGGTCTTGCCGATGCATTTCTTGACTCAATCCCCCTCGTCGCCATCACCGGCCAAGTCGCAAGCTCACACATTGGTACCGATGCTTTTCAAGAGATGGACGTGATTGGTATGTCACTCTCTTGCACCAAACACAGCTACCTCGTTACCGATATCCACGATCTCGCACCCACCCTTGCCGAAGCCTTTGAGGTAGCGAAAGCGGGTCGTCCCGGCCCGGTGATTGTGGATATCGCTAAAGATGTACAACTGGCAAAAACCCCCGTGACTGAGCTACCTGCGTTCACTGCGCCAGCCATGCCAGTTGCCAGCCAAGAGCAGCTTCACGCAGCGCAACAACTGCTTTCACAAAGCTCTCGTCCTGTATTGTATGTTGGCGGTGGCGTTCAACTGGCCAAAGCGACCGATTCCGTACGCGAGTTTTTACGCCTCAATCCGATGCCATCAGTAAGCACCTTAAAAGGCTTGGGTACGATTGAGCGTAATGACCCGCACTATCTTGGCATGCTTGGTATGCACGGGACTAAGGCGGCAAACTTAGTCGTTCAAGAGTGTGATTTGCTGATTGTGGTTGGAGCGCGCTTTGATGACCGAGTAACGGGAAAGCTGGATACTTTTGCACCACACGCCAAAGTGATTCATATCGATATCGATGCGGCCGAGTTTAATAAACTCCGTATCGCCAATGCGTCACTACGTGGTGACATCAATCTCATTCTTCCACAACTGGAACTAACGCGTGATATCGCACCGTGGGTTCACCACAGTGAAAGTTTGCGCAGTGGCTTTAAGTGGCGCTATGACCACCCGGGCGATCTCATTTTTGCGCCATTGTTACTCAAACAACTGTCCGACATGATGCCCGATTCAGCCATCGTCTCAACCGACGTTGGCCAACATCAAATGTGGGCCGCGCAACACATTCAACCGCGTGCTCCACAGAACTTCATCACCTCAGCTGGCCTTGGCACTATGGGCTTTGGGTTGCCCGCCTCAATGGGCGCTGCCGTTGCTCGCCCAGATGATCAATCCATTCTCATTTCTGGGGATGGCTCGTTCATGATGAATGTTCAAGAACTTGGTACGCTCAAGCGCCGCCAAATCCCGGTCAAGATGGTACTACTGAACAACCACCGTTTAGGTATGGTGCGCCAATGGCAATCGCTGTTCTTTGATGGCCGCCATAGCGAAACAATTTTGGATGACAACCCAGATTTCGTGATGCTAGCTAAGGCGTTCGATATTCCTGGCAAAACCATCACCAAAAAAGAAGAAGTTGAACCAGCACTTAAAGAAATGCTGGCCAGCAAAACAGCTTATCTGCTTCACGTTTTGATTGATGAAGAAGAAAACGTATGGCCGCTTGTACCACCGGGCGCCTCAAATAGTGATATGTTGGAGAACACCTAATGGATAGATACCTATTAGACATCAAAGCCGATGATAAACCGGTGCTATTAGAGCGTGTTCTGCGCGTAATTCGCCATCGTGGATTTGTGATAAAACAAGTGGCCGCAACGCAAAACCACGCCAGCAAAGTCGCCAGTATTGAAATCATTGTTGATAGTGATCGCCCCATCAGCACACTGATCAATCAAATTGAAAAATTATGGGATATTCGCAGTGTCGATGTCACCCCAATAAAAAATAACGAACTACCGAATAACAATTTACAACAAAAGATTTGTGCATAAGGAAGGCAATAAATGGCAACAAAAACTGCAGATTACATTTGGTTCAACGGTAAAATGGTTCCGTGGGCAAATGCAAACGTTCATGTACTGACACACGCGATGCACTACGGCACTTCGGTGTTTGAAGGTGTGCGTTGTTATAACACTCCTAAAGGTCCAATCGTCTTCCGTCATAAAGAGCACGCTCAACGCCTAAAAGATTCAGCAAAAATTTACCGTTTCCCTATCCCCTATACGATAGAAGAGATCATGGAAGCGACACGTGAAACATTGCGCGTCAATAAACTGGATTCAGCCTACATTCGCCCACTTGGCTTTGTTGGCAACGTTGGCCTTGGCGTTTGCCCACCAGTGAATACTGAAATGGAGTTAATCATTGCCGCCTTCCCTTGGGGTGCTTACTTAGGTGATGAAGCGCTAGAAAATGGTGTGGATGCGATGGTTTCTAGCTGGCATCGCGCTGCGCCAAACACCATTCCAACCGCAGCCAAAGCGGGTGGTAACTATTTATCGTCTCTGCTTGTCGGTGGTGAAGCTCGTCGTCATGGCTATGCCGAAGGTATCGCCTTAAGCGTGGATGGTTATTTATCTGAAGGTGCAGGCGAAAACATTTTCGTCATCAAAAACGGTGTGCTGCTCACGCCACCAACCACCAGCTCCATCTTGCCGGGTATCACGCGTGATTCGATCATGACGCTGGCTAAAGAAATGGGTTACGAAGTGCGTGAAGTGAACATTGCGCGTGAAGCTCTCTATCTTGCTGACGAAATTTTTATGACTGGCACCGCCGCCGAAATCGTCCCTGTACGGAGCGTAGACCAAATTACGGTTGGAGAGGGTAAACGTGGGCCAATCACGAAAGTGATGCAAGAAGCTTACTTTGGCCTATTTAACGGCACCACTGAAGACAAGTGGGGCTGGTTGGATTACGTGTACCCACAACCGAAGTAATAGAGGACGATAGACAATGCCAAAGTATAGATCCGCAACGACGACACACGGACGTAATATGGCTGGAGCGCGCGCATTATGGCGCGCCACTGGCGTCAAAGATGAAGATTTCGGTAAGCCGATTATTGCGGTGGTTAACTCGTTCACTCAATTCGTACCGGGCCACGTGCACCTCAAAGATATGGGGCAATTGGTTGCGGGTGAAATCGAAAAAGCCGGCGGCATCGCCAAAGAATTTAATACCATCGCGGTAGATGATGGTATCGCCATGGGACATGGCGGCATGCTGTACTCACTGCCCTCACGCGAGTTGATCGCAGACTCTGTCGAGTACATGGTTAATGCGCACTGCGCTGATGCGATGGTCTGCATTTCCAACTGCGACAAAATCACCCCTGGGATGATGATGGCGGCACTGCGCATTAATATTCCCGTCATCTTTGTTTCTGGCGGGCCAATGGAAGCGGGTAAAACCAAGCTTTCTGATCAAATCATCAAACTCGATTTAGTCGATGCGATGATCCAAGGCGCGGACCCTAAAGTCTCCGACGCACAAAGTGAACAAATTGAACGCTCGGCCTGCCCAACCTGTGGTTCTTGTTCTGGCATGTTTACCGCCAACTCAATGAACTGTCTCACCGAAGCGTTGGGGCTTTCTCAACCAGGTAATGGTTCGATGTTGGCCACGCATGCCGATCGTGAAGCGCTCTTCATCAACGCAGGTAAACGCATTGTTGAATTAACCAAGCGTTACTACGAGCAAGATGATGCATCCGCCTTACCGCGTAATATTGCCAACAAAGCCGCGTTCGAAAATGCGATGGCACTCGATATTGCTATGGGGGGCTCAACCAACACGGTATTGCACCTATTAGCAGGCGCTCAAGAAGGTGAAATCGATTTTGACATGGGTGATATCGACCGCATGTCACGCCGCGTACCTCATCTGTGTAAAGTCGCGCCATCGACTCAAAAATATCACATGGAAGATGTACACCGCGCGGGTGGCGTGATGGCGATTCTTGGTGAATTGGATCGCGCCGGTCTCATCAACAATCAAACTCGCACCGTGTTGGGTTTATCGATGAAAGAGCAGCTGGCTCAATACGACATCATGCAAACGCAAGATGAAGACGTCTTAACCTTTTTCCGTGCCGGTCCTGCGGGTATTCGTACCACTAAAGCCTTCTCACAACAATGCCGATGGGATCGCCTCGATGACGATCGCAAAGAAGGCTGTATTCGTACCAAAGAGCATGCTTTTAGCCAAGATGGTGGCCTAGCCGTCCTATCAGGCAACATTGCCGTTGACGGCTGTATTGTCAAGACAGCAGGGGTTGATGAAGGTAGCCTGAAATTTGCAGGCCCAGCCGTGGTCTTTGAAAGCCAAGAAAGTGCCGTTGAAGGTATTTTAGGCGGTAAAGTGAAGGCTGGTGATGTTGTCGTCATCCGCTATGAAGGCCCGAAAGGCGGCCCGGGTATGCAAGAAATGCTTTACCCAACCACGTACCTCAAATCAATGGGGCTAGGCAAAGAGTGCGCGCTACTGACTGACGGTCGTTTCTCTGGGGGCACTTCCGGTTTATCAATTGGTCACGTTTCTCCAGAAGCTGCGAACGGCGGAACGATAGGTTTGGTGAATTCTGGGGATATTATCGCCATCGATATTCCAAACCGCTCCATTACGCTCAACGTTTCAGAAGCTGAACTGGCTGAGCGCCGCGTAAAACAAGACCAGCTCGGTTGGAAACCTGTCAATCGCCAGCGTGAAGTCTCTTTGGCATTGAAAGCCTACGCAAGTATGGCCACCAGCGCTGATAAAGGGGCTGTTCGAGACAAATCTAAGCTAGAGGGCTAGCGGATGAGCGACTCAGGTAACGCAACTCAAACTGGCGCAGATTATCTGCGCCAGATCCTGCGCGCCCCCGTGTATGACGTCGCAACGGTGACGCCACTGCAGGATATGCCTCGCTTATCGGCACGCATCAAAAATCGCGTTCAGCTCAAGCGTGAAGATCGCCAGCCTGTGCACTCTTTTAAATTACGCGGCGCTTATAATATGGTGTCGAGTTTATCTGAGGTGCAAAAACAAGCTGGGGTGATTGCCGCGTCAGCAGGCAACCACGCGCAGGGAATGGCTCTATCGGGAACAAAATTAGGCATTAAAACCACCATTGTGATGCCTAAAACTACCCCTGATATCAAAGTCGAAGCGGTGCGCGGTTTTGGCGGTTTGGTGATTTTGCATGGCAACAACTTTGATGAAGCCAAAGCCGAAGCGGAACGCTTGGCTCACGAGCAAGGTTATACGTTTGTCCCACCGTTCGATCACCCACTGGTCATTGCAGGGCAAGGCACGATTGGCATGGAAATGCTGCAACAAAATGGCCACCTTGATTACATTTTTGTACCCGTCGGCGGTGGCGGTTTAGCCGCAGGTGTGGCGGTACTCATCAAACAACTGATGCCCGAAATCAAAGTGATTGCCGTTGAACCTGAAGATTCTGCCTGTTTAAAAGCAGCACTCGAGGCAGGTAAACCCGTAGTGCTTGACCAAGTCAGCATGTTTGCCGACGGTGTCGCGGTAAAACGAATTGGTGATGAAACCTTCCGTTTGTGTCAGCAATACATTGATGGCCACATTACGGTATCAAGCGATGAAATCTGCTCGGCGGTTAAAGATATCTTCGAAGACACGCGTGCGATTGCCGAACCTTCTGGAGCGCTTGCTCTGGCTGGTCTGAAGAAATTCGCGGAAAAACATAAGCTGGTGGATAAACAGTTAGGCACCGTACTTTCAGGGGCTAACACCAATTTCCACGGCTTGCGTTACGTGTCGGAGCGATGTGAGCTAGGCGAAAAACGTGAAGGGCTTTTGGCGGTGACCATACCTGAACGCCAAGGCGCGTTTTTTGAGTTTTGTAATATCATTGGCGGTCGCGCGGTCACCGAGTTCAACTATCGCTATAACGATGACAAGCTGGCCAACATTTTCGTCGGTGTACGCCTGTTAAGTGGGCAAGAAGAGCTCGACAACATCATTCACGATTTACGCCATGGTGGCTACCCTGTGGTGGATCTATCGGATGATGAAATGGCCAAACTGCATGTCCGTTATATGATTGGAGGCAAACCCTCTAAGCCGCTAAAAGAGCGATTATATAGCTTCGAATTTCCGGAATATCCGGGCGCTCTGCTGAAATTTCTCAGCACGCTTGGCACACACTGGAACATTAGCTTGTTTAATTACCGCAATCATGGCGCCGATTATGGGCGCGTATTGTGTGGTTTTGAACTCGAAGAGAGCGATTTAAACCGCTTCTCCGCTCACCTTAGAGAATTGGGTTACCAATGCAAAGATGAGACAGACAATCCTTCATACCAGTTCTTCTTATCCTAAAGCTCAATGCCAGTCCCACGACTGGCATTTTTTATGAGTGATGCATAATACGCATAGAACCAATGCTAAAGTTTCATTTTAGTCATAGTTAATTCAGTACTACACTTAGCGACATCTTATGCTTGCTGTGCCAATCTGGAGATCCGAATGTTTAAAGCGTTAATCCTTAATCAACAAGAAAAAAACACAGTTGCCACCATTGAACAAATCGACGAATCACAATTACCGCAAGGTGAAGTTTTAGTCGCGGTCGATTACTCATCATTGAATTACAAAGATGGTTTAGCCATTACAGGTAAAGGCAAAATCATTCGCAATTTCCCTATGGTACCGGGCATTGATCTTGCGGGAACCGTACTTGAATCTCAAGATACTCGCTACCAAACCGGTGATAAAGTTGTACTAACCGGTTGGGGAGTAGGTGAAAACCATTGGGGTGGTATGGCGCAAAAAGCACGCTTGAAAGCCGATTGGTTAGTACCACTCGCGCACGGCCTTGATAGCAAAAAAGCGATGATGATTGGCACTGCTGGCTTTACTGCCATGCTTTGCGTGCAAGCCATTTTAGATGCGGGTATTCAACCGGAAAAGGGTGAAATATTGGTGACGGGTGCCAGTGGCGGCGTGGGTTCAGTTGCTGTAACACTATTAGCTAAGCTAGGTTATACAGTTGCTGCGGTAACGGGTCGTGTTGAACAAAATGGTCCACTGCTAGAAAAACTAGGAGCAAGCCGCATTATTGATCGCAGCGAATTTGAAGAACCAGCTCGTCCGCTGGAAAAACAGATTTGGACTGGCGCGGTCGATACAGTAGGCAGCAAAATGTTAGCCAAAGTGTTAGCCCAAATGGACTACAACAGCACGGTTGCCGCGTGTGGTTTAGCGGGTGGTTTTGATTTACCCACCACCGTCATGCCGTTCATTTTGCGCAATGTACGCCTGCAAGGTGTCGACTCCGTCTCTTGCCCGCTAGAAAAACGCATGGCAGCATGGGAAAGCTTAGCGAAACTGCTACCTGCAAGCTACTTTGAGCAAGCGTGTGAGGAAATCACCCTCGAACAAACAGCGCAGTACGCTGAAACGATCACCAATGGTCAAGTGACTGGTCGTGTGGTGATTAAGCTTTAAACCATTCATTCATCAAGCTTTGGTCTTACTCAAAGCTTGATGATTTTTACCCCTCTAACTGCATCTCTTCAATACGCTTAGCAATCAACCGACTGCACTCTTGTTTGACGATCTGCCTTAACCATTCTTGGGCAGGAGAATGCTCACATCGCGAGTGCCAAATCATAGAGTAGTCAAACGGCGTAAACTGAAACGGTAACGGCTTCACCACCAATGCGTAACGCTCTGCCACTAAATAGGCCAGATCCGCAGGCACCGTAATAATCAATGGCATGGTATCAACAATCGCTAGCGCGGCTTCTAAATGATAGGCTCTGAGCACCATTTTCCGTTTAGGCTGCCCACTTAATGCTTGTTCAATTAAGGCATTAACACCATCACTGATCGCAATCATCGCATGAGGGTATGTCAGGTAATCCGCTAAAGAGATCTGCCGATTCGCCAACGGATGGTGTTGGGAGAGCAAACAAAGCACACCGACTCGCCCAAGTACCTCACTCATCAATGGTGCTACTGGCGACGTTGGGCGACAAATCGCTAAATCAGCCCCTTCATAAGTCAGTTGATCGGCCAACCTATCATGCTGCAAAGGTAAAAACTCAAACGACACGTTTGGTGCCTCTTGATATATCCTTGGTAAAGCAAACGGTAAGATGGTCTGCATTGCGTAATCTGTCGTGGCAATGGTGAAGGTTTGTTCACATTGCTGGGGGTCAAATTCAACAGGTGAAAGGATTTGACGTAGAGACTCCAATGGCTCGCCTAAGGCACGATTAAGCTCCAGCGCTTTTTCAGTCGGAATGAGATGCTGACCTTGGCGCGTAAAAAGAGGATCATTGAGCAGATCACGTAACCGACCTAATACACGGCTCATGGCTGACTGGCTAAGATTTAAACGCTGGGCCGCTTTACTGACACTGCTCTCTTCTATCAACACTCTCAGTGCAATCAATAAATTCAGATCACGACGATAGATATCTTCCAACTCCATGCAATAACCCCACTTTTGTCATTGGTAAATAGGCTCAGTGTACGCGTTAGGCAAAAAAAATCCCGCCTTTCAGCGGGGAAGCCCAAGAAAATGGGGATAGTGTCGGAATGTGTTACGTGTCGTATTAGTGCAATGCGTTGATCAATATGTGATGGATTAGTGATTCTGCTCTTCTGAGATGCCTTTCCAAAGATGCATCTCAAGCCAGATCCCAACCAGTGACGCACTGACACCAAAAAGTGGCATCCACGACGTTTCTGCAGGCGTTCGCATCACTAAGGCACAAAATGAGATAAAGCAGAGAACCGAATAAATGGTTAACCTATCAAGCGCTGTTAACATAAGTGCCTCACTAAATTGTTATCAACTTGTTAAGTAAGTTAAAACAAAAAGATCACTTTGCCAAGTGGTTATTGAATATTTTTTCCTCGCCAGTATTATCTACGCCTTGCGATAACATCGATTAGGTTTGAATATGACATTTGATCCGGCACTTGCCACACAAACACTCGAAGCCGAAGGATTGCGCTGTCCCGAGCCTGTAATGATGGTCAGAAAAACCATTCGAACCATGCAAGATGGCGAAATTTTACTAGTGAAAGCCGATGACCCGTCAACAACTCGAGACATTCCCAGTTTTTGCCGCTTTATGGATCATCAGTTAATTGCGGAGAAAGTGGACACATTGCCCTATCTCTATTTGATTAAGAAAGGATTGAGTTAAGCCTCGATCTAAGTGATGCGTACGCAAAAGAAAAGGCGACCTCAAAAAGGCCGCCTTTTGCTATTAATTCATTGATTCATTGCGCTGCACACTACTCATTAAACTCGATGGTGCGGATCTCTGATTGTAGTTTTGTGATCTGCTTTTGCAGGGTTCGAATTTCATCGTGCATCGGGATAATGTGCGCGACTCGGATCCAAGATTCCACCATTAAGCCACACAATATGATTGCGCCGGCCACCATGGGTAGCCACATTTCCGTCAACGCCATACCCAACAACGTCAGCACAAAACCGAACGTAAACAAGTAACTTTGGCTCTTGGCGGTCATTCCCATATAACGTGTCAGCATATGCATTCCCTCTTAGACTTGCATCATCTAGCACTACAGTAACATGACCAGTATGGCATAAATTTGTCACTCATCACGCAACCGTAGACGTTGGGCGACAAGTTGAGTAATAAATTGTGTCACGCTCACTCGCCCAATCATCTAATCGATTGGAATTACCAAATCGCCGCGCCGATCGCTAATATCAAAAAGAGTACCGCCGTGATTTTACGAATAAGTCCTAGCGGCATTTTATCGGCGGATAATTTACCAATCAGCACCACAGGTACGTTAGCCAGCAACATACCAATTGTCGTTCCGAGCACCACCCACAGTAGAGCATCCGCATATTGCGCACCAAGAATAGACGTTGCTATTTGGGTTTTATCACCAATTTCAGCGACAAAAAAAGCAATAAAACTGGCGACAAAAGGGCCTCGATTGGTAATTTTTTCATCACCGTCGAGTTTGTCTGGAATTAACACCCAACCCGCCATGGCAAGGAAGCTAGCGACCAACACCCATTTAAGGATTTCTGGTGACAGGTAGTCGGCAACGACCACGCCCAGCCAAGCAGCGAGTGCATGGTTAACCATCGTTGCGACAAAAATGGCGGCAATAATAGGCAAAGGTTTACGATAACGACTGGCTAGCAGCAGAGAAAGCAGTTGGGTTTTATCGCCAATTTCAGCTAAGGCGACGGTAGTAATTGAAATAGCTAATACGCTCACGACAGGCTCAATGGGGCGGGATAATTATAATAACCATAGACAAACGCCACTCCCCGCCCCGGTTTGTGATGTTTGTCTAAGGTCTTGCTAAGCTAAAATGACTTTAGCCTCGAACGCCACGGTGATTTGGCACCAATTATGTTGACGAACGAACCATTAAGATAAGAAATCTCACTGGTAAGCTACTCCCCAAAGACGGCGCAATTCTAATCAGGCCGAGTGAAAATCTCAAGTTAGAAATAAGTCAAAATCGTTCATGTGCAGGAATTTGGCACAATCGATGCGATAAATTCGACCAAAACGGATTTTCGACCATTAATTAAGCAAGATTACCCCTACTCGCTGAGCGAATATCTGGGTATACTTGTTCGTTATTTTCATCCATTCAGACAGAAGAATCGCGCGAACCTGACTATGCAAAAATACGATATCAAAACCTTTCAGGGTATGATCCTCGCGCTGCAGGATTATTGGGCCCAACAAGGCTGTACCATTGTTCAACCATTAGACATGGAAGTTGGTGCAGGAACCTCTCACCCAATGACATGCCTGCGAGCTTTAGGCCCAGAGCCCATTGCAACGGCGTATGTTCAACCCTCTCGTCGTCCAACGGACGGTCGTTATGGTGAAAACCCAAACCGCCTGCAACACTATTACCAATTCCAAGTCATCATCAAACCTTCACCAGACAACATTCAAGAGTTGTATCTGGGGTCTTTAGAGGTGCTCGGTGTTGACCCACTAGTACACGATATTCGTTTCGTGGAAGATAACTGGGAAAACCCAACCTTAGGTGCTTGGGGTCTTGGCTGGGAAGTGTGGCTAAACGGCATGGAAGTAACTCAATTTACTTACTTCCAACAAGTCGGTGGCCTTGAGTGCAAGCCTGTCACCGGCGAAATCACTTACGGTATTGAACGTCTCGCCATGTATATTCAAGGCGTGGATTCAGTGTATGACTTAGTCTGGACAGATGGCCCATTAGGTAAAGTCACCTATGGTGACATTTACCATCAAAATGAAGTCGAACAATCCACTTACAACTTCGAACACGCGGATGTCGATTTTCTTTTCACTTTCTTCGACCAGTGCGAAAAAGAGTGTAAGCATCTACTTGAGCTAGAAAAACCGCTGCCACTTCCTGCCTATGAGCGTATTTTGAAAGCGGGCCATGCCTTTAACCTATTGGACGCGCGTAAAGCGATTTCGGTGACAGAACGTCAACGTTACATCTTACGCATCCGTAACCTGACCAAAGCGGTTGCAGAAGCGTACTACGCATCTCGTGAAGCACTTGGCTTCCCTATGTGTAAAAAGGGTGAGGACAAATAAGATGGCAAAAGAATTTCTAATTGAATTAGGCACAGAAGAGCTACCACCAAAACAACTTCGCACTTTGGCTGAAGCGTTTGCGGCTAACTTTGCCGCAGAATTGAAAACCGCTGAACTGGCACACGAAGGCATCAAATGGTTTGCAACCCCTCGCCGTTTAGCACTGAAAGTGACCAACTTGGCCCAAGGTCAAGCAGATAAAGTGGTCGAAAAACGTGGCCCCGCTATTTCTGTTGCTTTTGATGCCGATGGCAATCCAACCAAAGCAGCACAAGGCTGGGCGCGTGGTAACGGCATTACTGTTGAGCAAGCGGATCGCCTAACAACAGAACAAGGTGAATGGCTACTGTTCAAACAGGAAGTCAAAGGCCAAGATGCCAAAGCCATTGTGGTTGAACTTGCCGCCAAAGCGTTAGCAAACTTGCCTATCGCCAAACCCATGCGCTGGGGTGATAAAGAAACACAATTTATCCGCCCAGTAAAAACTCTGACTATTTTGATGGGTGATGAACTGATCGAAGGTGAGATCTTAGGCGTAGCTTCTGCGCGCACCATTCGTGGTCACCGCTTTATGGGCGAAAAAGAGTTCACCATCGATTCAGCAGAACAATACCCAGCGATTTTAGAACAGCGCGGTAAAGTGATCGCCGATTACGATGCGCGTAAAGCGATAATTATTGCGGATGCACAAAAAGCAGCGCTACAGGTTGGCGGTGTTGCCGATCTTGACGATGACTTGGTTGAAGAAGTGACCTCACTGGTTGAATGGCCAGTAGTGCTTACGGCGAAATTTGAAGAAAAATTCCTTAAAGTACCGTCAGAAGCTTTGGTTTACACCATGAAAGGTGACCAAAAATACTTCCCGGTTTATTCTCATCAGATGAGCGATGCGAATAAGCAATTGCTGCCTAACTTTATTTTCGTCTCTAACATCGAGTCGAAAGAGCCTCGCCATGTTATCGAAGGCAACGAGAAAGTCGTTCGTCCACGCTTAGCGGACGCGGAATTCTTCTTTAATACCGATCTCAAAAGCAAATTAGTCGATCGTCTACCACGACTAGAAACCGCGATTTTCCAGCAGCAGTTAGGTACGATTAAAGATAAAACTGACCGTATTACTGAACTGGCTGGTTACATTGCAGAACAGATTGGCGCGGATGTAGAAAAATCAAAACGTGCGGGCTTACTGGCTAAATGCGATTTGATGACCTCAATGGTGTTTGAATTTACCGACACGCAAGGCGTGATGGGTATGCATTATGCTCGCCATGACGGAGAAGCAGAAGAAGTCGCCGTTGCACTAAACGAACAGTACATGCCACGCTTTGCTGGCGATGCTCTGCCAACCAATGGCGTTTCCGCCGCTGTGGCAATCGCAGACAAGCTAGACACCATAGTCGGCATCTTCGGTATTGGCCAAGCACCAAAAGGCTCGGATCCCTTTGCTCTGCGTCGCGCATCACTGGGTGTACTGCGCATCATCGTTGAATACGGCTATAACTTGGACTTAGTTGACCTCGTAGCAAAAGCGAAATCGCTGTTTGGTGATCACCTTACCAACGACAACGTTGAGCACGATGTAATTGAGTTTATGCTTGGCCGTTTCCGTGCTTGGTATCAAGATGAAGGTTTTAGCGTCGACATCATCCAAGCGGTACTTGCTCGTCGTCCAACCAAACCCGCTGATTTTGACAAACGTGTTAAAGCGGTTTCCCACTTCCGTGAACTGGAAGCGGCTGAAGCCCTAGCGGCGGCAAACAAGCGTGTCGGTAACATTTTAGCGAAATTTGACGGTGAACTGGCTGCAGAAATCAACCTAACACTTCTTCAAGAAGCGGCCGAAAAAGCCTTAGCGGAAGAAGTGGAAGTGATGACCGAAGCACTAGAACCTGCTTTCGCTACCGGTGATTACCAACAAGCACTGAGCAAGCTGGCAGCACTACGTGAACCTGTTGATGCTTTCTTTGATAATGTCATGGTGATGGCAGACGATGAAGCATTAAAACAAAACCGTTTAACGCTGCTCAACAACTTGCGTAATCTGTTCCTACAAATTGCTGATATTTCACTGCTGCAAAAGTAGTCGCTGATATTTCGGCACACAAATTAATCTATCAAAGCCCAGCGGCCATCCGCTGGGCTTTTTGTTTTATCTGACCGTAGTGTGTTATTTGGCGAAAAATAGTGCTTTGACTCGCAAAAACATTGGGGTATGTTCAAGGATTACTCGATGGGCATGGCATCGTTTCATGCCCCTTTATGCAAGCAAATACAAGAATGAATTAGGCAGTCAGCAATGCAGTTTTCGAAATTTGGTGAAAAATTTAATCAGTATTCCGGTATTACCCAGTTAATGGACGATCTCAATGATGGCCTACGTACCCCCGGAGCCATTATGCTCGGCGGTGGTAATCCAGCCGCCATTCCCGCCATGATTGACTACTTTCATCAAACCAGTGCTGACATGCTTAGCAGTGGTGAACTGATCGCTGCCCTCGCCAACTATGATGGCCCACAAGGTAAAGATCTGTTCGTTAAATCTCTCGCAAAACTGCTTAAAGAAACCTATGGCTGGGAAATCAGTGAAAAGAACATTAGCTTAACCAATGGCAGCCAGAGTGGATTTTTCTATCTATTTAATCTGTTTGCTGGCCAGCAAGCTGATGGTTCACATAAGAAAATTTTACTGCCATTAGCGCCTGAATATATTGGTTATGGTGATGCCGGGATAGATGAAGATATTTTTGTCTCCTATCGCCCAGAAATAGAACTACTCGACAATGGCTTATTCAAATACCACGTGGATTTCGAAACCTTGAGCGTGGATTCGTCGGTAGCCGCCATTTGTGCTTCCCGTCCAACCAATCCGACGGGAAATGTGCTCACAGAACAAGAGATCCACAAGCTCGATAAGCTGGCTAGAGAGAACAATATCCCACTGATTATCGACAATGCATACGGCGTTCCATTTCCCAACATCATTTTTGAAGAGATTGAGCCCTTTTGGAATGACAACACCATTTTATGCATGAGCCTTTCGAAACTGGGTTTACCCGGTGTGCGCTGCGGTATCGTCATTGCCAACGAAACCATTACCCAAGCATTAACCAACATGAATGGCATCATTAGCTTAGCGCCAGGCAGCATCGGCCCAGCCATTGCTCATCACATGATTGAAAAAGGCGATCTATTAAGGCTCAGTCGCGATGTGATCAAGCCCTTCTACCAGCAGAAATCACAAAGAGCAGTCGAGTTACTCAAGCAAGCCATTAGCGACCCGCGCTTTCGTATCCATAAACCAGAAGGGGCGATCTTTTTATGGCTCTGGTTTGATGAGCTCCCTATAACCACCATGGAACTTTACCAACGTCTAAAAGCCAGAGGAGTATTGATTGTACCGGGTGAATATTTCTTTATTGGTCAACAAGACGATTGGCAACACGCGCATCAGTGTCTGCGCATGAACTACGTGCAAGATGATGAAGCCATGCAAAAGGGCATTCAAATTATTGCTCAAGAAGTGGCATTAGCTTATCAACAGTAATTCATCCTTTCTGCCATGAAAAAGAGCGCCAAAAGGCGCTCTTTCACTTCTTTAATGTGGCCAGTAACTTAATTGTTCTCAATTAAGTTTTTGCCATTAATCGCAATTTTACGTGGTTGCATCGCTTCAGGTGTTTCACGTTCAAGATCCACGTGTAGCAAGCCATTTTCCATTGTGGCTCCGAGTACTTTGACATAGTCGGCCAATTGGAATTTACGTTCAAAATCGCGCTCAGCAATACCTTGGTAGACGTAGTTTTTATTCTCTTCGGGTTTACGTTCGCCACGCACAATCAGCGTATTTTCTTGTTGAGTAATCTCAATCTGCTCTTCAGAAAAACCAGCTACCGCCATCGTGATGCGATATTTATTGTCGTCTTGCTGTTCAATATTGTACGGAGGGTAACCCGCAGAGCTATTCTTCGCTGAACTGGATTCCATCATGTTTAATAGACGGTCAAAACCAATTGCGTTGCGGTATAAAGGAGTGAAATCTACTGTTCTCATCATACTATCCTCATCATAAGCAATAGCCTTAGCGCATAGGCGCTAAGCCGTTAGCAGCCATTCTTTCAACATGGAGCTAACAACACATTTAATGATCACAACACAAGGCTCCTCTTAAGAGAGCAAACCTGTGTCGCCATTCCAGAGGTCCTTACGGCATCCTCTTCATTGATAGATATAGGGGCACTAAAATTCTTTTCAAGGATTTTTTGAAAAATTTTTTAGTCCTCGCTAAAGCGAACAGAAACTAGAAAGAGGACATCGAATAAAACTGATACTCCGTAGAGTTACAAAGCCTTCATTAGCAGGATATAGAGTCAATACAGAGACATAAAAAAGCCTAACGATATCATTAGGCTTTATTTTGCACTTTAACCGATGAAAACTTATTTTATTTTCCGCGTTTTTTCCTTTCTTTAATTATACTGCTTTCTTCCATTTTTTCTTGCTTTAATTTCCGCTTTTCTTTTAGGCTAAGTTGCGCTTTTTTCATATCTTTCTTACTCATAGTAATCTCCTTATTTTAACGAAGAAATTTAATTTACACACGTTAGTGACTTTTCAGGAAGAATATTAACCACTTTATATTCTCGCTCTTTTCCTAAAATATATAATTTAAAACACTCTTGTTCACGTAATCCAAAAATAGAAGCGCCTAAATAAGAGTAAAGTGATACGAGACCATCATTAGGGTTGTTCCGCTCACCAAGCACTATAATAATTTGATAAGGTTGACACTTTTCTGTATCAACAAAGCTGACCCTATCTCCAACGTTGACTCGGCGCTCTGCCGTAGAATATCTGGCCAATGATTCTGCTTCTATTCTCTCGAAAAGAGTCAGTAAAATCAGTGGAGACTGATAGGTAACAAATAAGCTTGTTATTATTTTACTTTTAAAAAAAACAAGCCAACGTTTAAATAAGTTGATATTTATTACTCCTTACAATAATTCCAAAAATAGATTAGATAATATCCGAAAGTTAGACCTTCGGATTTATTACTGTAAGATAAATAACAAACCCACATCTCCTAAAAAGTAATTAATGAATACTATATCGGCCAAAAAATATAATTCAAGCTCATAAAAACCTCTAAAAACACGGAATAAAATAAAATAGTAGATACTTTTTTTTATTGAGAGAAAATCCCAATAAAAAAACGTTTATGAGCTTTTATCCTTAAAGACAACCTAAGATAAGTAGAAAGTGTTGATGCTAAAAATGGTTGCTCCCACGTTGGGTGACTTTGTATTGACCATAAAAAAACACCGCTCTTGCGAAACGGTGTTTTTCGGGATTGTCTTTATAGCAACGACTTAGACATCGAGGTTGGCGACTTTTAAAGCGTTCTCTTCGATGAATGCGCGGCGCGGCTCAACTTGATCACCCATCAAGGTGGTAAACAGTTCATCAGCACCAACAGCATCTTCAATCGTGACTTGCAGCATACGGCGAGATTCAGGATCCATCGTCGTTTCCCACAACTGATCTGGGTTCATTTCACCTAGACCTTTGTAGCGTTGTAGGCTTAGGCCACGACGAGACTCTTTAATTAACCAGTTCAACGCATCAACAAAGTTATCGACAGGTTGAATACGCTCACCACGTTGAATGTAAGCCCCTTCTTCAACTAAGCCATAAAGTGCTTCAGAAAGGTCCGCCAGCTTGCTGTACTCTTTCGAATTGAGCAAATCAGCACTTAATAGATGTTGGTGCGTTACACCATGAGTGCGCACTACAATCTTAGGCTGATAAATACCAAGCTCCGCATTGTGCTCAGTTTCAATGCTGTATTGGCTTGCGCCAACTTCTTTCGCATTTAACTGCTCTACCAGCTGTTTGCCCCACGCTTCTACTACTGCAGAATCAGCGCATTGATCAACAATGATACGCGGCATATAGATGAATTCATGGATCAAGGCGTAAGGGTAGCGGCGGCTCATACGCTCCACCAGTTTAATGGCGACATTGTATTGCTTAACCAAGGTTTCTAACGCTTCACCTGCTAATGCTGGCGCTTGAGGGTTAACATGCAATGAGGCACCATCCAATGCTAAAGCAACTTGGTATTGGTTCATCGCATCTTCATCTTTGATGTACTGCTCTTGCTTGCCTTTTTTCACTTTATACAAAGGCGGTTGAGCAATGTAGATGTAGCCACGCTCAATCAGCTCAGGCATTTGACGATAGAAGAAGGTCAACAGTAGCGTACGGATGTGCGAACCGTCGACGTCCGCATCGGTCATGATGATGATGTTGTGATAACGCAGTTTGTCTGGGTTATATTCATCACGGCCAATGCCACAGCCTAATGCGGTGATAAGCGTTGCGACTTCTTGCGAAGAAAGCATTTTGTCAAAACGTGCTTTTTCAACGTTAAGAATTTTACCTTTCAGCGGCAAAATCGCTTGGTTTTTACGGTTACGTCCCTGCTTGGCAGAACCGCCAGCAGAGTCCCCTTCCACTATGTACAATTCAGATAGTGCAGGATCTTTTTCTTGGCAGTCGGCGAGTTTACCCGGCAAACCAGCAAGATCTAACGCACCTTTACGACGTGTCATTTCACGCGCTTTACGCGCCGCTTCACGAGCACGAGCCGCATCAATGATTTTTGAACAGACCATTTTGGCTTCACTTGGGTTTTCAGCCAAAAACTCCGCCAATTTCTCACCCATTGCTGACTCAACCGCAGATTTCACCTCGGATGAAACCAATTTATCTTTAGTTTGGCTAGAGAACTTAGGATCCGGCACTTTCACTGAAACCACCGCGGTTAAGCCTTCACGAGCATCATCACCCGAGGTCGCCGCTTGCGCTTTTTTCGAGAAGCCTTCTTTATCCATGAAGGTGTTTAGGGTACGAGTTAACGCCCCACGGAAACCCGCTAAGTGGGCACCACCATCACGTTGAGGAATGTTGTTGGTAAAGCAGTAAATGTTTTCTTGGAAACCATCGTTCCACTGCATCGCCACTTCCACGGTAATCCCATCGTCACGCTCAGAGCTGAAATGGAATACTTTTTCATGGATTGGCGTTTTATTGCGGTTTAAATGGCCAACAAACGCTTTAATACCACCTTCATATCTGAAGTGGTCTTTTTTGTCTTCTTCGCGTTCATCAAACAGTTTGATGGATACACCAGAGTTTAGGAAAGAGAGCTCACGCAGACGCTTAGCTAAAATATCGTAATGGAATTCAATGTTGGTAAAGGTTTCAGCACTTGGCCAAAAACGCAGGGTTGTCCCAGTTTTATCGGTTTCACCCACCACAGCCAACGGCGCTTGTGGCACACCGTGACAATAAGTTTGTGTGTGAATAGCGCCGTTACGGTAGATAGTCAGTAGCACTTTTTCAGACAGCGCGTTGACAACGGACACACCGACACCGTGCAGACCACCCGAAACCTTGTATGAGTTGTCATCAAATTTACCGCCCGCATGCAGAACCGTCATAATAACTTCCGCGGCAGAAACTTGTTCTTCTTCGTGAAGGTCGGTAGGAATACCACGGCCATCATCGCTAACTGAAACTGAATTGTCTTCGTGAATAGTCACTACGATGTCTTTACAGTGACCTGCCAACGCTTCATCAATTGAGTTATCCACCACCTCAAAAACCATGTGGTGCAGACCGGTGCCATCATCCGTGTCGCCGATGTACATTCCTGGACGTTTACGAACCGCGTCCAGACCCTTCAGTACCTTAATACTCGATGAATCGTAATTATTCGACATGAGTTACTCTCTCACTATTTTATCCGTGCTCTATTGTGCCATGTTCCACATGAAACATCTTGCTGTTTGACTCAATCATGTCTGCAACTTGGCCTTGCGTAATAGAACTTACAAAAACTTGTGCCCCCGTCGATTTTAAGCAATCCGCTAAACGCTTACGACGATGGCTATCTAATTCGGAAGCAAAGTCATCAATTAAATAGATGCATTGCTTACCTGTCAGCTCGGTTAAGTGTTGTCCTTGTGCGACGCGCAGTGCACACACCATTAATTTAAGCTGACCGCGTGATAGAACATCTTCAACCGGTGTTCCATTGACCTTTATTTTTAAATCCGCTTTGTTCGGGCCACTGAATGTGTAGCCTAGCGATTGATCGCGTTCGAAGTTTTTCTCGAGGATTTGTTGATAGGGCGTCTCTTTTTCCCAACCACGATAATACTTCATTTGCACATCAAATTCTGGCAAAAAACTGCGACACAACGCCTCGGCAACACACTTCATTTGCGTCACATAATGTGTGCGCCATGCATCGATTTGTTCAGCCAAGCGCGCCATCTCCTGATCCCAGTAACTGAGTTCACGATAATGGGTTGCCGTTTTTAACAACGCATTGCGCTGCTTATTGAGGCGCTTAAAACGCCCCCATGCATCATAAAAGGCAGGTTCACTATGAAATACCCCCCAATCAATAAATGCACGTCGTTGTTTTGGTCCATCGGTGAGCAGATCAAACCCTTCCGGATGAATTAATTGCAAAGGTAAAACTTGTGCCAGTTGCGCCAGTTTTTGCCCAGATTGACCGCCTATTTTAACCTCTGTTGAACCGTCACGCTGCTTATTAATGCCAATCGGTAGCTCAAATTGATCCGAGGTCAAAAAACGCCCATGCACAAACAGCTCCTGACACTCATTTTGTATGACGCGTCCGGTTAAGGCGCTTTTGAACGAGCGACCATGACCCAGCAGGTAAATCGCTTCCAATACACTGGTTTTGCCGCTGCCATTAGGGCCAATAAGAAAGTTAAAGCCTGATGATAATGGGATATCACAGGCTTTAATATTGCGAAATTGTTGGACGATTAAACGAGTCAGCGGCATTGCGCAAACTTAAAGTCGGATCGGCATGACGACATACATCGCGCTGTCGTCATCGCGATTTTCAATCAGCGCGCTGGCGTTGGCGTCAGACATCGATACACGAACCTGTTCACAACGTAATGTATTCAGTACATCGAGCACATAGCTGACGTTAAAACCGATTTCGATAGCGTCGCCTTCAAAGGTGACATCCAACAACTCTTCCGCTTCTTCTTGCTCTGGGTTGTTGGCGGTAATGCGCATTTCATTATCCGCAAGATTAACCCGTACCCCGCGAAACTTTTCATTTGAGAGAATCGCGGCACGAGAAAATGCCTGACGTAACTCATCACAGCCCGTTTCTAAGGTTTTGGTCGTTTGCTGCGGCATAACGCGGCGATAATCAGGGAAGCGGCCATCAACCAGCTTAGAAGTGAAGATGAAATTATTCACTTGGGCGCGCAAATTTGAGCTACCAATTTGCAGCACAACCGGCTGTTCTGGCGCATCAAGTAACTTGACCAGTTCCTGTACCCCTTTACGCGGCACGATGATCTGTTTATTGGCAAAATCCGCGCTGAGTGCCGTTTGCGAAACCGCCATACGGTGTCCATCGGTTGCCACAGAGCGCAAGGTTGAACCGTCGATTTCAAATAGCATACCGTTCAGGTAATAACGCACATCTTGGTTAGCCATCGAAAACTGGGTTTTCTCAATTAAACTGCGCAGTTCTGCCTGAGTGAGCGACACTTCCACTTCACTTTGCCAATCTTCAATATTAGGAAAGTCACTGGCAGGTAAGGTTGCCAGAGAGAAACGGCTACGGCCAGAACGCATCTGAATGCGATCGCCTTCCAATACCACAGTGATCACGGCGCTATCGGGCAAGCCGCGACAAATATCTAAAAATTTACGCGCAGGGACAGTGATGCTTCCTGCTTCGCACTCACCTTCAAGTGTCACGCGGCTAATCAGTTCGACTTCGAGATCGGTCGCCGTCATCGACAGCACGTTCTCTTCCACTTTGAGCAACAAATTACCAAGAATTGGCAAAGTCGCACGTCCGCCTAATGTTCCAGATACTTGCTGAAGTGGCTTAATGAAGTGGCTACGTTCAATAGTAAATTTCATAGTTAGCTCTTACGATGTTATCGGGCAACCCCAAATGTGAGGGTTAAAATAGCTGATATAAGAAGGTTGTGCATCAAGAAGACAGGGTACGAATTAAATTCGAATAGTCTTCTTTGATGTCGTGGCTCTCTTCACGTAACTGCTGGATTTTACGGCAAGCGTGCAGCACTGTCGTATGATCTCGGCCACCAAACGCATCACCAATTTCAGGCAAGCTGTGGTTAGTCAGCTCTTTAGCCAGTGCCATCGCCAACTGGCGTGGACGGGCAACCGAGCGAGAGCGACGTTTAGAAAGCAAATCCGCCACTTTAATTTTGTAGTATTCCGCCACGGTCTTTTGAATGTTATCAATGGTGACCAATTTTTCTTGCAAAGCTAATAAGTCACGCAGCGCTTCACGCACAAAATCGATGGTGATCGGACGGCCGGTAAAGTTAGCGTTGGCGATAACGCGGTTTAATGCACCTTCCAATTCACGCACGTTGGAACGTAAGCGTTTGGCAATAAAAAAGGCAACTTCATCGGCAAGATGAATTTGGTGATCTTCTGCCTTCTTCATTAAAATCGCGACACGCGTTTCAAGCTCTGGTGGCTCAATCGCAACCGTCAAACCCCAACCAAAACGAGATTTCAGGCGATCTTCCACCCCATTGATCTCTTTCGGATAGCGGTCGGAAGTCAAAATGATTTGTTGGTTACCTTCAAGCAATGCGTTAAAGGTATGAAAGAACTCTTCTTGCGAACGCTCTTTATTGGCAAAGAATTGAATATCATCGATCAAGAGTGCATCGACACTGCGGTAATAGCGTTTGAACTCTTCAATCGCATTATTTTGCAGCGCTTTCACCATATCTTGCACGAAACGCTCTGAGTGCATGTAAATCACTTTCGCATTCGGGTTGTTATCAACAATCGCATTACCAACTGCGTGCAATAAGTGTGTTTTACCTAGCCCTGTACCACCGTATAAGAAGAGTGGGTTATAGGCCGCGCCGGGGTTATCGGAAACTTGACGCGCTGCAGCCAAACCAAGTTGGTTCGATTTACCTTCAACGAAGTTATTGAACTTATGTTTAGGGTTAACGTTTGATCTGTGATTAATGTCTGCCACAACAGTGTCGTTTTCCCACGTACGATGTACTGGTTTACGCGCTTGTAACTGTGCAGGAGCTGAAGATTCAGCCGCGACATCCGCTTGAGTACGAACGGGAGCAGCTTTAGGCGCGCTGACCCGGCGACTACCCACTTCAAAACGCAGGTTCGGGGTATCGTGGCCACAATGCTCTTGCAGTAGTCGGTTGATGCTGTTGATGTATTTATCGCGCACCCAATCAAGCACAAATCGGTTTGGGGCGAATAAAGTGAGAGTATTGTCATTGAGCTCCGCTTGTAACGGACGTACCCACATGCTGAATTCAGCTGCTGGTAACTCTTCTTGAAGCTGTTGCAAACATTGCAACCAAAGCGAAGATGACACGGTTGCCCTCACCCTAAGTAAATGATCGAAAAGACTGGCGATTTTACCTGTTGATAACCAAGATCGCCAGCGATTGATCCGTGATCCAGTGAATAAGATCGAAGTTATTCACACAATTTGCGCTTGATTTTTGTCGATCTTCACAATTAGCACCACTTTACCCACACGATGATCCACATATACAAGGATCCTCTATACTTATCCCCAATTGTGTCACTATGTTCGGTTATGGTTAATAACTACTGGTTATTTATTCTATTGAGTGCTTTACCAGTAACATCCCTCTCTATAAATATAAGGAGTTTCAAGATGAAAAACTGGGTTAAAGTCGCCATTACTGCAATTGCACTATCCGCTGCAAGCGTACACGCGGCAACGGAAATAAAAGTCGGCATGTCAGGGCGCTATTTTCCATTCACTTTTGTCAAACAAGACAAGCTGCAAGGCTTTGAAGTGGATGTTTGGGATGAGATAGGTAAACGCAATGATTACGATGTAAAATATGTTACTGCTAATTTCTCCGGTCTCTTTGGCCTGCTTGAAACTGGCCGAATTGATACCATTTCAAACCAAATCACCGTCACAGAAGCACGTAAAGCGAAATACTTATTTGCTGACCCGTATGTCATCGACGGTGCACAAATTACCGTTCGCAAAGGTAATGACAGCATTAAAGGGATTGACGATCTTGCCGGCAAAACGGTCGCGGTCAATTTAGGCTCAAACTTCGAGCAGCTACTACGCAGCTTTGACAAAGACAATAAAATCATCATCAAAACTTACGATACTGGCATTGAACATGACGTTGCTCTTGGCCGTGCCGATGCGTTTGTGATGGATCGCCTTTCGGCTCTGGAATTGATTAAAACAACGGGCTTACCGTTGCAATTGGCTGGTCACCCTTTTGAAACCATTGAAAACGCTTGGCCGTTTGTTAACAACGAGCAAGGCCAAAAACTGCAAGCTGAAGTGAATCAAGCGTTAGTCTCGATGCGCGCTGATGGCACACTGAGTGCGATTTCTGAAAAATGGTTTGCTGCCGATATCACCAATAAGTAAATTCCCCTATTATCAAAAGATAGGATTGAGGTGGAACCACACATTCCACCTTTTTTGTTTTAAAAAGGTAAGCCGATGGGATTTGATTTTCACTATATGCTTGAGCTGATGCCAATACTGCTCAGGTATTTAGGCACCACCATGGAGATGGCGACTTGGGGCTTAGTGTTTGCTTTGATCCTGTCGGTCATTTTAGCCAATATTCGTGTGTTCAAAGTGCCCATTTTGGATCCGCTAAGCCAGCTGTACATCAGCTTTTTCCGCGGTACTCCCCTGCTGGTACAACTATTTCTACTCTACTATGGTCTGCCGCAAGTGTTACCGTGGATGGTCGGTTTAAATGCGTTTAGCGCCGCGGTGATCGGGCTAACTCTTCACTTCGCCGCTTATATGGCAGAAAGTATTCGCGCCGCCATTTTGGGTATTGATCGGAGCCAAATGGAAGCGAGTTTGTCTGTGGGTATGACCACAAGCCAAGCAATGCGCCGCATTATTTTGCCGCAAGCTACTCGTATCGCGTTGCCATCATTAATGAATTACTTCATTGATATGATCAAATCGACCTCATTAGCTTTTACATTAGGAGTCGCTGAGATCATGGCCAGAGCGCAGATGGAAGCTTCATCAAGCTTTCGCTTCTTTGAAGCTTTCCTCGCCGTTGCATTAATTTACTGGGCCGTAGTGGTGGTACTGACTCGGGTACAAATTTGGGCTGAAGAGAGACTCAATAAGGCGTATGTACGATGATTAAACTCGATAATATTCATAAGCGCTTTGGCGATACTGAAGTGCTCAAAGGAATCAGCTTGGCAATAGAAAAAGGTGAAATCATCGTCATTATTGGCTCAAGCGGAACAGGTAAATCGACCTTACTGCGCTGCGTCAACTTCCTAGAACGCGCAGACCAAGGCTCCATTACTATTGATGATGTCACCGTCGACACCCAGCAACAGAGCAAAGCAGATGTATTAGCACTGCGCAGAAAAACAGGCTTTGTTTTCCAAAACTACGCGCTGTTTGCTCATATGACGGCGAGGCAAAATGTCGCCGAAGGGCTCATTACGGTGCACGGTTGGAAAAAAGATCTCGCCCTGACCCGCGCACAGCAGATTTTGGATGACATAGGTCTTGGGGATAAAGGAGAGAGTTATCCCGCAGCGCTTTCTGGTGGCCAGCAGCAGCGCGTTGGGATCGGTCGTGCGATGGCGCTACAACCAGAATTGCTGCTATTTGATGAACCTACATCAGCACTCGATCCTGAATTGGTTGGCGAAGTGCTTGCTTTAATGAAGAAATTAGCCACTCATCACCAAACAATGCTGGTGGTTACCCATGAGATGCAGTTTGCAAAGGAGGTAGCCGATCGCGTGATCTTCATGGCCGATGGGCAAATTGTAGAGCAAGGCTCTCCACAGGATATCTTTGGTAATCCACAGGATCCTAAGCTCAAGAAATTTTTAAATCAGGTGGGGATCGACGAAGGATCCTTGTGATTTAAAGGAGACTGCGTATAATCCCCCGACCGGAATTTTAGTGAACCCAATCGTTGACACTTATTGTGACAGTGATTACAATTCCGCCTCTTTGTTGAGAGGCGTCGGATTCCTTTCTTTCTATTAAAGAAGCGAAAATATACCCACGCCGGGTTTATTTGAACCTAAAAACTACTGATCAGTAAGGTAATTACACATGTCTAAACGCACTTTTCAACCTACCGTTCTAAAGCGCAAGCGTACTCACGGTTTCCGTGCACGCATGGCAACTAAGAATGGCCGTAAGGTTATTAATGCACGTCGTGCTAAAGGCCGCGCGCGCCTGTCAAAATAATTCGCGATTATTTTGAATACGTACGCGTTCAATCGGGAGTTACGTTTGTTAACTCCCGAACATTATAAAAAAGTCTTCCAGCAAGCGCACAGCGCAGGCTCCCCCCATTTCACTATCATTGCTCGCGAAAACGCTCTTACCCACCCAAGGTTAGGGTTGGCCGTCCCCAAAAAACAGATCAAAACTGCTGTTGGCCGTAATCGCTTCAAACGCCTCGCTCGCGAAAGCTTCCGTAATAAACAGCATCAACTTCCTAACAAAGATTTTGTTGTGATTGCGAAAAAGAGCGCGCAAGATTTAAGCAATGAAGAAATGTTCAAACTATTTGAAAAATTATGGCATCGCCTGTCTCGCCCTTCGCGTGGTTAGCAATCGGATTCGTCCGTTTTTACCAAGGAATCATCAGTCCTCTGCTTGGACCACGCTGTCGCTTTACTCCAACCTGTTCAAACTATGCGATAGAAGCGTTGAAAGCTCACGGTTTTGTAAAAGGGTGTTGGTTATCAGGCAAACGTCTATTAAAATGCCACCCTTTGAACGAAGGGGGTTTTGACCCCGTTCCGCCACCAGTCCAAAAACAAGACAGAGATAATTAACGATGGATTCTCAACGTAATATCCTGTTAATCGCCTTGGCACTCGTTTCTTTTTTACTTTTCCAGCAATGGCAAGTAGCAAAGAACCCAGCACCTCAAGCGGTTGAGCAGGCACAAAATAGCAGCACTTTAACTGCACCATCTATGGCTGATGAGTTAGACCCAGCACCAGCAGTAACCAATGCGTCTGCAAAAACCATCACCGTCAAGACTGATGTACTGACTCTGTCAATTGACACGGTAGGTGGTGATGTAGTGAAGGCCGAGCTGAATAAGTACGATGCTGAACTCAATTCAGAAGACCCATTTGTGCTACTTAAAGACATTCCTGGTCACCAGTTTATCGCGCAAAGTGGTTTAGTGGGACCGCAAGGGATCGATTTAAGCAGCAACAATCGTCCAAACTATACTGTTAGCGCCGACACCTTTGCTCTAGCAGATGGTCAAGACGAACTGCGCATTCCCATGACTTATCAAGCCAATGGCCTTGAATACACCAAAACCTTCATCCTTAAACGTGGCAGTTACGCCTTGGATGTTGAATTTGATGTAGTCAACCAATCTGGTAATAACGCGACACTGGGTATGTATGCACACCTACGCCAAAATTTATTGGACGCTGGTGGCAGCTTGGCTATGCCAACTTACCGTGGCGGTGCTTACTCAACACAAGATACACGTTATAAGAAATACAGTTTCGATGATATGCAAGATCGTAACTTGTCACTGCCTTTAGTTAACGGTGAAGGTTGGGCGGCGATGATCCAACACTACTTTGCCAGCGCGTGGATCCCACGTGATGCAGCAGGGTCAAACTTATACACTCGCGTGATTGGCAACTTAGGTGATATTGGTGTTCGCATGCCAAATAAAACCATCGCCAACGGTGAAAAAGCGACATTCTTAGCCACACTTTGGGTCGGTCCAAAACTGCAAGATGAAATGGCTGCTGTTGCGCCAAATCTTGATTTAGTAGTCGACTACGGCTGGTTATGGTTTATTGCAAAACCACTACACATGTTGCTTTCATTCATTCAAAGCTTCGTTAGCAACTGGGGTGTAGCAATCATCTGCTTAACCTTCATTGTTCGTGGTGCTATGTACCCACTGACCAAAGCACAATACACCTCAATGGCAAAAATGCGCATGCTGCAACCAAAGCTGCAAGCAATGCGTGAGCGCATCGGCGATGACCGCCAACGCATGAGCCAAGAAATGATGGAGCTGTATAAGAAAGAGAAAGTAAACCCACTCGGTGGTTGTTTACCTATCTTCCTGCAAATGCCTATCTTCATTGCGCTTTACTGGTCATTAATGGAATCGGTTGAACTGCGTCATTCACCTTTCTTTGGTTGGATTCATGACCTTTCAGCACAAGACCCATACTACATCTTGCCACTGCTGATGGGTGTGAGTATGTTTATGATCCAGAAAATGAGCCCGACGACAGTCACTGATCCGATGCAACAGAAGATCATGACCTTTATGCCGGTTATGTTTACGTTCTTCTTCTTGTTCTTCCCATCAGGTTTAGTGATTTACTGGTTGGTATCGAACATCGTTACCTTGATCCAGCAAACCTTGATTTACAAAGCGCTGGAGAAAAAAGGCTTACACTCTAAGTAGCCACTTCAGCAAGAAGTCACACTGACAAGTGAAACAAAGGCGACCTTTTGGTCGCCTTTTTGTTTTTGGCTGATTACAATTGCGCTCATACACCCCTATGTTAGGTACCCTTATGTCTACAGACACCATTGTTGCTCAAGCAACCGCTCCAGGCCGAGGTGGCGTGGGGATTATTCGCGTCTCAGGCCCGAAAGCCGCTCAAGTCGCGCTTGAAGTAACCGGGAAAACACTGAAACCTCGTTATGCGGAATACTTGCCTTTTAAGCATCAAAATGGCACCGAACTTGACCAAGGCATCGCGATCTATTTTCCTAATCCTCACTCCTTTACCGGCGAAGATGTGCTCGAACTACAAGGACACGGCGGCCCGGTCGTCATGGATATGCTGATCAAACGCATTTTGGCTATCAGTGGCTTGCGCGCAGCGCGCCCGGGTGAATTTTCTGAGCGTGCGTTTTTAAACGACAAAATGGATTTAACCCAAGCGGAAGCGATTGCCGATTTGATTGATGCCAGCTCTGAAGAAGCGGCCAAATCCGCCCTGCATTCATTGCAAGGTCAATTTTCCAAACGCATTCACACCTTGGTCGATTCCCTAATCCACCTGCGAATTTACGTTGAAGCAGCGATTGATTTTCCTGAAGAGGAGATCGATTTTCTTGCCGATGGTAAAGTTGCCGCAGATCTGCAAAATATCATCGACAACTTAGACGCCGTGCGCAAAGAGGCCAATCAAGGGGCCATTTTACGCGAAGGGATGAAAGTGGTGATAGCAGGGCGTCCTAACGCGGGTAAATCGAGTCTATTGAATGCGCTTTCAGGCAAAGATTCCGCCATCGTTACAGACATAGCAGGAACCACGCGTGACGTACTGAGAGAGCACATCCACATCGATGGCATGCCACTGCATATCATCGATACCGCTGGCCTACGTGATGCCAATGACGAAGTCGAAAGAATAGGTATTGAGCGTGCTTGGGATGAAATAGCAAAAGCAGATCGTGTGCTCTTTATGGTTGATGGCACCACCACCGATGCTACCGATCCAAAAGAAATCTGGCCAGATTTTGTCGATCGATTGCCTGAAAACATCGGCATGACGGTGATCCGCAACAAAGTCGATCAAACCAAAGAATCGCTCGGTATCTGTCATGTTAATTCTCCAACCTTAATCCGCCTGTCGGCAAAAACTGGAGAGGGAGTTGATGCTCTGCGTACTCATCTCAAAGAGTGCATGGGCTTTGCTGGGGGCAATGAAGGCGGCTTTATGGCCAGACGACGCCATTTGGACGCGCTAGAGCGCGCCGCACAGCACCTCATGATTGGTCAGCAGCAGCTCGAAGGCTACATGGCTGGTGAAATCTTAGCGGAAGAACTGCGTTTATCGCAGCAACATCTAAACGAGATAACGGGCGAATTTAGCTCCGATGACTTGTTAGGGCGCATCTTTTCGTCGTTCTGTATCGGCAAATGATCGCAGTGAGAAGCTTGATCACTCTTAATTATAGGAATATCTCATGATCCATATCATCACTGGCAGCACCTTAGGAGGCGCTGAATATGTCGCCGATCATCTCAACGATCTACTGCAAGAGCAAGGTTATACTACGACTATCCACAACCAACCCAACTTAAGTGAACTCCCCGCACAAGGGACTTGGCTCATTGTCACCTCCACGCATGGAGCGGGTGACTACCCAGACAATATCCAACCTTTTATCGCTTCTTTGCAATCAACACCACCGAACACGAGCGAGTTAAAATATGCCGTGGTAGCACTTGGCGATTCAAGCTATGACACGTTTTGCGCAGCAGGTAAGCATGCATATCAACTGCTTGAGGATATAGGTGCAACGCCAATTAGCGACTGTTTCACCATAGATATATTAGAATATTCCGTTCCTGAAGATGCCGCTGAAGTATGGCTCAAACAGCACATCGAACAATTCTAGCGAATGGCATAAAGTCACCAAGCGGCCTGTGAGCCGCTTTTTTGTACTCTTAAGCTCTGTGTATAACTGTCTCAATACTCGCCATAGAAAAGTTAAGTCCATTTTAAATATTTTAATGTGTATAACTATGCTGTTATTCGGTGATTAACCTATAGTTATCCAATTAATAACTTATGCATTTTACGACCCTGTGTATAACTAGCCTTTTTGATCCCAGCTAATACACGATTAGATCATGTCAGGATCACAGCTTGTGATCCTCTTAAAAACCATGATCTTGTTGATCATTTATCGGTTATCCACAGATATGCTCGATCCTAATAATAGATCTAATAAAAGATCTCTATATAGATCTTATATATTATTAACTTACCAAGCTCAGATTAAAAAAGCAGAAAAGCGATTTTCTAGCCAGTGGAAAGCAGGTAGAATACGCCTCTTTTGTCAGTCCATGCTTCATTGAATACCTGAGGTCGGTTCATGCTTTATCACGAAAAATTTGACGTCATTGTGGTCGGTGGTGGCCATGCTGGAACGGAAGCCGCTCTCGCTGCAGCTCGTACTGGTCAAAGTACGCTATTGCTTACTCATAACATTGAGACTCTAGGACAGATGTCGTGCAATCCTGCGATTGGCGGAATTGGTAAAGGACATCTGGTTAAAGAAGTCGATGCCATGGGCGGTCTAATGGCACAAGCGATTGATCATGCAGGTATTCAATTTAGAACACTCAATGCCTCAAAAGGGCCAGCGGTTCGAGCGACTCGAGCCCAAGCAGATCGTGCGCTTTACAAATCGTATGTGCGTGATGTGCTTGAAAACACGCCAAACTTAACTTTGTTCCAACAAGCGGTCGATGATCTTATCGTTGAAAATGATCGTGTAATGGGCGTTGTGACTCAAATGGGCCTCAAATTCCACGCCAAAGCGGTGGTATTGACGGTAGGCACCTTCCTTGGTGGAAAGATCCACATTGGTCTTGAAAACTTCTCAGGAGGCCGCGCAGGAGATCCTCCATCGATCGCATTAGCGCAACGTTTACGTGAACTGCCGTTTCGAGTCGATCGTTTAAAAACGGGTACGCCACCAAGGATCGATGCGCGCAGCGTGGACTTCTCAGTGTTAGAAACACAACACGGTGATAACCCAACGCCTGTTTTTTCCTTCATGGGACAACGTGAACAGCATCCACGTCAAATACCATGCTACATCACGCATACCAACGATAAAACGCATGATGTGATCCGTGCCAATCTTGATCGTAGTCCGATGTACGCAGGTGTCATCGAAGGTATCGGCCCACGCTACTGCCCATCGATCGAAGACAAAGTCATGCGTTTTGCCGACAAAAATAGCCATCAAATTTTTATCGAGCCTGAAGGTTTGACCACGACAGAACTCTACCCTAACGGTATTTCCACCAGCTTACCGTTTGATGTACAAGTGCAGATCGTTCGCTCAATGAAAGGGTTTGAAAACGCACATATTGTTCGTCCGGGTTACGCCATTGAGTACGATTTTTTCAATCCACAAGATTTAAAACAAACCTATGAAACCAAATTCATCAGTGGTTTGTTCTTTGCTGGTCAAATCAACGGCACCACCGGATACGAAGAAGCGGCAGCGCAAGGGTTAATGGCTGGTTTGAATGCAAGCTTATTTAGCCAAGAAAAAGAAGGCTGGAGTCCACGCCGTGATCAAGCTTACATGGGCGTGTTGATCGATGATCTTTCCACTATGGGTACCAAAGAACCTTATCGTATGTTTACCTCTCGCGCTGAATATCGCTTACTGCTACGCGAAGATAATGCCGATTTGCGTTTAACCGAAAAAGCCAGAGAGTTAGGTTTAGTCGATGATGCGCGCTGGGCGCGTTTTAATCAAAAAATGGAAAACATGGAAATCGAGCGTCAACGTTTGAAACAAACGTGGATGAACCCGAACTCCGTTGGTGTTGATGCACTGAATGCGTTGCTCAAAACACCCATGTCTCGTGAAGCAAGTGGTGAAGATCTACTACGTCGACCTGAAATCACCTATCAACAGCTCACGTCGCTTGAGTCATTTGCACCAGCATTGAACGATAGTGAAGCGGCTGAGCAAGTTGAAATTCAAATCAAATACGATGGTTATATTCAGCGTCAGCAAGATGAGATCGACAAATCATTGCGCCATGAGCACACTAAATTGCCGCTGGATCTTGACTATAAACAGGTCAAAGGCTTGTCCAACGAAGTGATCCTTAAGCTTAACAATGCCAAACCTGAAACGGTTGGTATTGCCTCTCGTATTTCTGGTATTACACCAGCTGCTATTTCTATCTTATTGGTTTATTTGAAAAAGCAAGGTGTACTGAAGAAAGGGGAAGACGCCGCATGAGCGAGTTAAGAACGCGTCTCGATGATTTAATTGGTCAAACCGATCTCGAGGTCAATGAGCAGCAACGTAGCCAATTAGTCGGTTACGTGGAACTGCTGAATAAATGGAACAAAGCCTACAATCTCACCTCAGTACGCGATCCTATGGACATGTTGGTGAAACATATTTTAGATAGTATAGTGGTAAGTCCTCACTTACAGGGTGAGCGTTTTATCGACGTTGGTACTGGGCCTGGTTTACCTGGTATACCTCTCGCTATCATGAATCCTGATAAAACCTTTTACTTACTCGATAGTTTGGGTAAGCGCATTCGTTTTATTAAACAAGTTCTGCATGAGCTTGGTATCAAAAATGTGACCACGATTCAAAGTCGAGTCGAAGAGTTTCAGCCTGAAGTAAAATTTGATGGCGTACTGAGCCGTGCGTTTGCTTCAATGCTCGATATGGTGGAATGGTGTCACCATTTACCAAAAGAAACATCGGGCCGATTTTTAGCCCTGAAAGGACAACGACCAGATGAGGAAATAGCCACACTACCTGAGTGGTGTTCTGTGACTGATGTCAAAGCTTTGAAAGTTCCTGAGTTGGAAGGTGACCGTCATCTTGTAATCTTATCTCGCAAGGGATAACAGCGAGGCATACCGTGGGCAAAATCGTAGCAATCGCCAACCAGAAAGGTGGCGTAGGAAAAACAACAACGTGCATTAACTTAGCGGCCTCTATGGCGGCGACTAAGCGTAAAGTTTTAGTGATCGATCTCGACCCACAAGGCAATGCAACGATGGCCAGTGGTGTTGATAAGTATCAAGTAGATGCAACCGCGTACGAATTGTTGGTCGAAGACACCCCTTTTGATGAAGTCGTATGTCGCAAAACAACGGGACACTACGATTTGATTGCGGCGAACGGAGACGTGACAGCCGCTGAAATCAAATTAATGGAAGTCTTTGCTCGCGAAGTGCGTTTGAAAAATGCCCTCGCGCCAGTTCGTGATAACTATGATTTCATCTTTATTGATTGTCCTCCTTCTTTAAATCTTCTTACAATCAACGCCATGGCCGCAGCGGATTCTGTGTTAGTGCCAATGCAATGTGAGTATTTTGCATTAGAAGGTTTAACGGCGTTAATGGATACCATCAGCAAGTTAGCCGCGGTAGTCAACGAAAACCTGAAAATCGAAGGGTTACTTCGAACGATGTACGATCCGCGTAATCGCCTAGCCAATGAAGTATCCGATCAACTGAAAAAGCACTTTGGAAACAAAGTCTATCGCACCGTTATTCCTCGTAATGTCCGTCTTGCTGAAGCGCCAAGTTATGGCAAGCCAGCAATGTACTACGACAAGTATTCAGCTGGGGCAAAAGCGTATCTCGCCTTAGCTGGCGAAATGCTTCGTCGAGAAGAAATACCCGCATAATCTCAACTAAAGGAATTCGTCTACATGACTAAACGTGGTTTAGGAAAAGGATTGGATGCATTGCTCGCAACCAGTTCTCTTGCTCGTGAAAAGGAGCAAGCCGCCTCACATAGCCAAGCACTCTCTTCTGATGGCGAATTAATGGATATCGCGGTATCAAATTTGAAACCTGGCATGTATCAACCACGTAAAGATATGTCGGCAGAAGCGTTGGAAGAGCTATCTGCGTCTATCCAATCGCAAGGTATTATCCAGCCGATCGTGGTAAGACGTTTAGAGCTTGGCGGCTATGAAATTATTGCTGGTGAACGCCGTTGGCGCGCTGCAAAACAAGCAGGTTTAAAGCAAGTGCCCTGTTTGATCAAAAATGTCCAAGATCGCGCTGCGATTGCGATGGCACTGATAGAAAATATTCAACGCGAAGATTTGAATGCGATTGAAGAAGCACAAGCTTTAGAGCGGTTGCAAGACGAATTTAAGCTTACTCACCAGCAGGTGGCTGATGTGATTGGTAAATCACGCACTACCGTGAGTAACTTATTACGCTTAAATCAATTGGCGGATGGCGTGAAGCGTTTAGTGGAAACCAAGCAGCTTGAAATGGGCCATGCACGAGCATTATTGATGCTCGAAGGCGATCAACAAATTGAAATTGCACAACGTGTGGCCGCAAAACAGCTGACCGTGAGACAAACTGAGCAATTAGTGAAAAAGTGTCTAACACAGCCTTCTGAGGACGGATCGGCATCGGAAGACTTAGATGCACAACAAATGTCACAAAGATTGAGTGAAATTTTAGGGGCTAAAGTGTCGATCATTCGTTCAAAAGGTGGCAAAGCCAAAATGACGATTAGTCTTGATGAGCCTCACAAATTAGAGCAACTAATTGCCAAGCTAGAAAGCTAAATGAGATAATTGATTTAAGTCAATTATGCAAAAAACGTTTTTTTATTTGAAAGTTGTCGGTTTGTAAACAAAATTGTAACTTTTTGCTGTCTTTCAATTGCAATCAGTTCGACTCACCGTATAATTTTCGCCAATTTCCCAGCCCTATGTTGTAGATGAGCTGAGGATATTACTAGAGGTACGAATACATGGTAGCTGCGTTGGCTAGACCAGGACGAGAGCTTGCTAAGCGATTGTTAATGATCCAGTCTGGCGCGGTTATTTTTGTGGCGGCAGGGATGGCGGTAGCTGTAAATGCTGAATGGGGCTTTTCTGCGCTGATTGGGGGTGGCATTTTTGTCATTGCTAATGCGGTTTTTGCGCTGTGTGCTTTTATGTTTAGTGGAGCTCGTGCTGCGAAGCAAGTCGCGGCCTCTTTCTACACTGGCGAAGTACTCAAGATCCTCATCACAGTTGCACTGTTCTGTGTTGCCTACATGTATATGCAGGTGGAACTCGTTCCCCTCAAACTAACCTATTTGCTGGCTCTAGGTATTAATATCTGTGCGCCAGTGCTATTCATTAACAACAAAAAATAGGATGAGTTATGGCTGCGCCAGGTGAAGCGCTAACATCGTCCGGATACATTGAACACCACTTGACGAACCTCTCTCTTGCGAAGATTTCTGAGCATTACGATTTGGGGCTGTCAATTAGTGAGACGAGTTTCTGGAACGTACATATCGATAGCCTGTTTTTTTCCTTGTTTACTGGCTTAATATTCCTATGGATATTTCGCTCTGTAGCAAAGAAAGCAACAGCGGGTGTACCCGGTAAGCTGCAGTGTTTTGTTGAAATATTGGTAGAATTTGTCGATCAAAACGTCAAAGACACCTTTCATGGACGCAATCCACTTATAGCACCGCTGGCACTGACTATCTTTTGTTGGGTATTGTTAATGAACATCATGGACTTAGTGCCCATCGATTTCTTACCGTATCCAGCACAACATTGGCTTGGTATCCCTTATCTAAAAGTGGTTCCGTCAGCTGATGTGAATATCACCATGGCTATGGCTCTAGGCGTATTTGCTCTGATGATTTACTACAGCATCAAAGTGAAAGGCCTAGGTGGTTTTGCGAAAGAATTAGCTCTACATCCATTCAATCACTGGACCATGATTCCGTTTAACCTACTTATTGAAGTGGTATCGTTACTTGCGAAACCTCTCTCACTCGGTATGCGTCTATTCGGTAACATGTTCGCAGGTGAGGTGGTATTTATTCTTATCGCAGCGATGCTACCATGGTGGCTACAATGGATGGGTTCACTACCGTGGGCTATTTTCCATATTCTGGTAATTCTGATTCAATCTTTCGTGTTCATGATGCTGACTATTGTTTATCTATCAATGGCACACGAAGATAGTGATCATTAATTTTTTAAAGCTTTTTATTTGGGCACATAAGCCAACAACTATAAATTGGAGATAGTAATGGAAACTTTACTGAGCTTTTCTGCAATCGCCGTAGGTATTATCGTCGGTCTTGCTTCTCTTGGTACAGCGATTGGTTTCGCACTTCTAGGCGGTAAATTCCTTGAAGGTGCTGCTCGTCAACCAGAAATGGCTCCTATGCTACAAGTTAAGATGTTTATCATCGCGGGTCTACTTGATGCGGTTCCTATGATCGGTATCGTAATTGCGCTTCTATTCACTTTCGCGAACCCATTTGTTGGTCAACTAGGTTAATCAACCGATCACACAAATTGATGATTTGTCGTTGATTAATACTTTTCGTTGGTGAACAAATAGAGGGGTAGCTGTTGTGAATATGAACGCAACTCTGCTAGGTCAAGCAATCGCGTTTGCACTGTTTGTGTGGTTCTGCATGAAATATGTATGGCCGCCAATCATGAATGCGATCGAAGAGCGTCAGAAGAAAATTGCTGACGGTCTTTCAGCCGCTGAGCGTGCTGCTAAAAACTTGGATCTAGCACAAGCCAACGCTTCTGAACAAATGAAAGAAGCGAAGCGCACTGCAACTGAGGTCATCGAACAGGCAAATAAACGTAAAGCTCAAATTTTAGACGAAGCACGTGAGGAAGCTCAGGCAGAACGCCAGAAAATCCTTGCTCAAGCGGAAGCTGAACTTGAATCTGAACGTAATCGTGCCCGCGATGAGCTGCGTAAACAAGTTGCAACTCTGGCTGTAGCTGGTGCTGAGAAAATCCTTGAGCGTTCTATCGATAAAGATGCGCACAAAGATATTCTCGACAACATTACTGCAAGACTTTAAGGATGGGGGCGCTTTATGTCTGATTTGACTACAATTGCACGCCCCTATGCTAAAGCAGCATTCGATTTTGCGGTAGAGAAAAAGCAACTTGACCAATGGGGTCAGATGTTAGCTTTTGCTGCCGAGGTCGCAAAGAACGAGCAAATGAAAGAGCTACTAACGGGCTCTGTTTCGGCTGAGAAATTAGCGGAAATTTTCATCGCAATTTGTGGCGAACAGTTTGATGTTTATGGCCAGAACCTGTTAAAGGTGATGGCTGAGAATGGCCGATTAAAGGCTCTTCCTGATGTTAGTGAACAGTTCTTTGCTCTGAAACAAGAGCATGAGAAGCAGATGGATGTTGAAGTGATTTCAGCAACTGAGCTTTCTGATGAACAGCTTGTCAATATCAGCACCAAACTTGAGCAGCGTCTTGAACGCAAAGTTCAGCTGAATTGCAGTATAGATGAGACCCTACTTGGTGGGGTTATAATTCGAGCCGGAGACCTTGTCATCGATAACTCAGCCCGCGGTCGTTTAAACCGCCTGAGCGATGCATTACAGTCTTGATGGGGATTGGAGCATGCAACTTAATTCCACGGAAATTAGCGATCTAATTAAACAACGTATCGAATCTTTCGACGTTGTTAGTGAAGCTCGCAATGAAGGTACTATCGTATCGGTAAGCGATGGTATCATTCGCATTCACGGCCTAGCGGACGTGATGCAAGGTGAAATGATTGAATTACCGAGTGGCCGTTATGCACTTGCACTTAACCTTGAGCGTGACTCGGTTGGTGCGGTTGTCATGGGCCCATATGCTGACCTTAAGGAAGGCATGAAAGTAACAGGTTCTGGTCGTATTCTTGAAGTGCCAGTTGGTCCTGAATTGTTAGGTCGCGTAGTGAATACACTCGGTCAGCCTATCGATGGTAAAGGTCCTATCGAAGCGAAATTGTCTTCACCTGTTGAAATGATTGCACCTGGTGTAATCGACCGTAAATCAGTCGATCAACCAGTACAAACCGGCTATAAGTCAGTTGACTCTATGATCCCAATCGGTCGTGGCCAACGTGAACTTATCATCGGTGACCGTCAAACTGGTAAAACAGCAATGGCGATCGACGCAATTATTAACCAAAAAGATTCAGGTATTTACTCTATCTATGTTGCGATTGGCCAAAAAGCCTCAACTATCGCTAACGTAGTACGCAAATTAGAAGAGCACGGCGCGCTTGCAAACACAGTTGTGGTTGTTGCATCGGCTTCTGAATCAGCGGCATTGCAATACCTTGCGCCATATGCAGGTTGTGCAATGGGTGAATACTTCCGCGATCGCGGTGAAGATGCACTGATTGTTTATGATGACTTATCTAAACAAGCGGTTGCTTACCGTCAGATCTCACTACTACTCAAACGCCCACCAGGCCGTGAAGCATTCCCAGGTGACGTTTTCTATCTCCACTCTCGTCTACTTGAGCGTGCTGCTCGTGTCAGCGAAGAGTATGTAGAACGTTTCACTAAGGGTGAAGTGAAAGGTAAAACCGGTTCTTTAACCGCGCTACCTATCATTGAAACACAAGCGGGTGACGTTTCAGCATTCGTACCGACTAACGTAATCTCGATTACCGATGGTCAGATCTTCCTACAAACTGAACTATTCAACGCGGGTGTTCGCCCAGCCGTTGACCCTGGTATTTCAGTATCCCGTGTAGGTGGTGCCGCTCAGACGAAAATCATCAAGAAACTGTCAGGTGGTATCCGTACCGCGCTTGCACAGTACCGTGAACTTGCTGCATTTGCTCAGTTCTCGTCAGATCTTGATGAAGCGACGAAGAGACAGCTAAACCATGGTCAGAAAGTAACAGAGCTGATGAAGCAGAAACAATATGCTCCGATGTCTGTGTTTGACCAAGCGTTGGTTATCTTTGCGGCAGAGCGTGGTTATTTAAATGATGTTGCGTTGAATAAACTGGCTGATTTTGAATCTGCTCTACTGTCGTATGCTCGTGGTCAATATGTTGATCTTGTAAAAGATATCGACAAATCGGGTGCTTATAACGATGAAATCGAAGCTCAGTTCAAGAAACTGGTTGACGATTTCAAGGCAACCCAGACCTGGTAATTGGTGGGTGACCTTAGGGTCACCACTGACCAATAACGGATTACCTTAAAAGAGAGTAAAACGATGGCCGGCGCAAAAGAGATACGTAATAAAATCGGTAGTGTTAAAAGCACGCAGAAAATTACGAAAGCGATGGAAATGGTAGCAGCTTCAAAAATGCGTCGTTCGCAAGACGGCATGGAAGCTTCTCGTCCATACGCTGAAACAATGCGTAAAGTGATCGGTCATGTGGCGAGTGCAAATCTAGAATATCGTCATCCTTATCTAGAAGAGCGCGAAGCCAAACGTGTTGGTTACATCATTATTTCAACAGACCGTGGTTTGTGTGGTGGTTTGAACGTGAACTTGTTCAAAAAAGCTCTACATGACATGAAAGATTGGTCGGAGAAAGGTGCTGAGGTTGAGCTGGCAATTGTGGGCTCAAAGGCAACGGCTTTCTTTAGAAACAGTGGCGCTAAAGTCGCTGCTCAAGTCTCTGGTTTGGGCGATAGCCCAACCTTGGAAGATTTGATCGGTTCCGTTGGTGTTATGCTGAAGAAATATGATGCAGGTGAGTTGGATCGCCTATACGTAGTGTTCAACAAATTTGTGAATACTATGGTTCAAGAACCAACGATCGATCAATTACTACCTTTGCCTAGATCGAATAGCGAAGAGATGAAACGCGAACATTCTTGGGACTACATCTATGAGCCTGAACCAAAGCCTCTACTCGATGCACTATTGCTGCGTTATGTAGAGTCTCAGGTTTATCAGGGTGTGGTTGAGAATCTTGCTTGTGAGCAAGCTGCTCGAATGATTGCGATGAAAGCAGCTACCGATAACGCAAGCAACTTGATTGATGATTTACAGCTTGTGTATAACAAAGCCCGTCAGGCGGCGATTACACAAGAACTATCGGAAATCGTTTCTGGTGCAGCAGCGGTTTAAGCTTAGGTAAAACAAACAGTTTAGAGGATTAACGATGGCTACAGGTAAGATCGTACAGATCATCGGTGCGGTAGTCGACGTAGAGTTCCCACAGGGCGAAGTACCAAGTGTTTACGATGCTCTGAATGTTGTGGATTCAAAAGAACGTCTCGTTCTTGAAGTTCAACAGCAGCTTGGCGGTGGCGTGATTCGCGCAATCGTAATGGGTAGCTCTGATGGTTTACGTCGTGGTTTGGTAGTTGAAAATACTGGCGCTCCAATTTCAGTACCAGTCGGTATTAAGACTTTAGGTCGTATCATGAACGTGCTTGGTGATGCGATTGATGAGCGTGGTGAAATTGGTGCGGAAGAGCTTTACTCTATCCACCGTCCAGCTCCAAGCTATGAAGAGCAATCAAACGAAACTGCTCTTCTTGAAACCGGTGTAAAAGTAATCGATTTGGTTTGTCCATTCTCTAAGGGTGGTAAAATCGGTCTATTTGGTGGTGCAGGTGTAGGTAAGACCGTTAACATGATGGAGCTTATCAACAACATCGCACTGCAACACTCAGGTCTTTCAGTATTTGCGGGTGTTGGTGAACGTACTCGTGAAGGTAACGATTTCTACTATGAGATGCAGGAAGCAGGTGTTGTAAACATCGAAGAGCCTGAAAAATCAAAAGTAGCGATGGTTTACGGACAGATGAACGAGCCACCAGGCAACCGTCTACGTGTTGCACTGACGGGTTTGACAATGGCAGAACGTTTCCGTGACGAAGGTCGTGACGTACTTCTGTTCATCGATAACATCTACCGTTACACGCTTGCCGGTACGGAAGTATCAGCACTGCTAGGTCGTATGCCTTCAGCGGTAGGTTACCAACCTACTCTTGCAGAAGAAATGGGTGTGCTTCAGGAGCGTATTACGTCAACTAAGCAAGGTTCTATCACGTCTGTACAGGCGGTATATGTACCAGCAGATGACTTGACGGACCCGTCTCCAGCCACAACGTTCGCGCACTTGGATGCAACGGTTGTACTTAACCGTAACATCGCAGCAATGGGCCTATACCCAGCGATCGACCCACTCGATTCAACGTCTCGTCAGCTAGACCCACTCGTCGTAGGTCAAGAGCACTACGACATCGCTCGTGGCGTTCAGCAGACGCTTCAGCGCTACAAAGAGCTGAAAGACATCATTGCGATCTTGGGTATGGACGAGTTGTCTGAATCGGATAAGCAAGTTGTATCACGTGCACGTAAGATTGAACGTTTTCTAACTCAGCCTTATCACGTAGCTGAAGTATTTACAGGTGACCCTGGTGTTTACGTACCTCTAAAAGAGACGCTACGTGGCTTCAAAGGTCTTCTATCTGGTGAATACGATGACATTCCAGAGCAAGCGTTTATGTACTGCGGTACTATCGACGATGCGATTGAGAATGCTAAGAAGCTATAAGGCTAACTAGGAGGCGATATGGCAGCAATAACCTTTCACCTAGACGTCGTCAGTGCAGAGAAGAAAATCTTCTCTGGCCAAGTCGAAACGTTTCAGGTGACCGGTAGCGAAGGTGAACTGGGAATTTTCCATGGTCACACACCGCTGCTGACCGCTATTAAGCCTGGTATGGTGCGTATCGTTAAGCTACACGGCCACGAAGAAATTATTTATGTTTCGGGTGGTATTGTCGAAGTGCAACCGGGTACTGCTACAGTACTGGCTGATACGGCAATTCGTGGTGAAGAACTAGACGCAGCTAAGGCAGAAGAAGCCAAACGCAAAGCTGAAGAGAATATTTCAAATCAGCATGGCGATATGAACTTCGCACAAGCGGCCAGTGAACTGGCTAAAGCCATGGCTCAGTTACGAGTTATCGAGCTGACCAAAAAACGTCGTTAATGTGTTTTATAATTAAGACGTGATGTAAAAAGGCGACCTATAGGTCGCCTTTTTGCTTATTTTTTAACAGAAAATTATTTAGTTAAATTAACTATCTCTTTAATTACCGCTAAAATGCGGCTTAACTTTTTTAACGTCAATAGGTTGTCAATGAAATTTAGCGCAGTGATCCTCGCAGCAGGTAAAGGTACTCGAATGTATTCTAATATGCCTAAAGTGCTGCACACACTGGCGGGTAAGCCAATGGTGAAACACGTAATTGATACGTGCAATAGCTTAGGTGCCCAAAATATCCACTTGGTTTATGGTCATGGTGGTGAGCAAATGCAGCAAGCGCTTGTCGAAGAGTCGGTTAACTGGGTGCTGCAAGCGGATCAATTAGGAACTGGCCATGCCGTTGATCAAGCCTCGCCTCATTTCCAAGACGATGAGAAGATCCTCGTGTTGTACGGTGATGTTCCATTGATCTCGGAAGAAACCGTGGAAAGCTTGTTAGATGCACAACCTAATGATGGGATAGCCTTGCTGACAGTGGTACTGGATAACCCAACCGGTTATGGCCGTATCGTGCGTAAGCATGGCCCAGTGGTGGCGATTGTTGAACAAAAAGATGCCACTGATGAGCAAAAGTTAATTAAAGAGATCAATACGGGCGTGATGGTGGCAACGGGGCGCGATCTCAAACGTTGGTTGTCAGGCTTAAGTAATGAGAACGCGCAAGGCGAATATTATCTGACAGATGTTATCGCTGCTGCGCACAATGAAGGCCGTGCAGTTGAGGCTGTTCATCCTGCCAGCTCTATTGAAGTGGAAGGGGTAAATGATCGCGCTCAACTGGCTCGTTTAGAGCGTGCTTATCAAGCAACACAAGCGAAAAAGCTATTAGAACAAGGTGTGATGCTACGTGATCCTACGCGTTTTGATCTGCGTGGTGAATTACAGTGTGGGATGGATGTTGAGATTGATGCAAACGTCATCATCGAAGGAAATGTCTCTTTGGGTGATAACGTAATTATCGGCATGGGTTGCGTGCTTAAAGATTGCGAAATTGATGACAACACAGTGATCCGCCCATACAGCGTTATTGAAGGGGCAACCGTTGCAGAAAACTGTACCGTTGGGCCTTTTACCCGTTTACGTCCTGGTGCTGAACTGCGTAATGATGCGCACGTGGGTAATTTCGTAGAAGTAAAAAATACTCGTTTGGGTGAAGGTTCAAAAGCCAATCACTTAACTTATCTTGGTGATGCCGAAATTGGCCAGCGTGTTAATGTCGGAGCTGGCGTTATCACTTGTAATTACGATGGTGTCAATAAATTCAAAACCACAATTGGTGATGATGTGTTTGTGGGTTCAGACAGCCAGTTGATTGCTCCTGTAACGATCGCCAATGGTGCAACGATTGGTGCTGGCACTACGCTAAGCAGTAACGTTGCTGAAGGTGAGTTAGTCATCACTCGCGCGAAAGAGCGCAAAATCAATGGTTGGAAGCGTCCTGTTAAGCGTAGCTAACAAATGAACGATTAAAAAGCCGTTCATAATGAGCGGCTTTTTATCAGTTCTTATTAAAAGACTTACTCTTCATCGCTGACTACGCGTGCATTATCTGGTGCGGTGAAGTGTTGAGAAAGTTCGCGGTTCGAGACGATATAACCAATCCATAGCCCGCCCATACAAATCATAATTGCAATACCCGTCACCATTTGTGCTTGGCTGGCCAACGTTGCGACCAATGCGCTGGCTAAACTACTAACGCAGATTTGTAAGCTATTTTGTAAACCCGCTGCAGTGGCTGGGCTTTGTTTGGCACTCGATAGTGCGCGGTTCACCACGATAGGGTAAAGCGCTCCGTTGGCAACTGCTATTAAGCAAAACGGTGCCAAAATTGGCCAAATTGAGGTCAGTTGCCACTGTGATGCAATGAATACTAATAAAGTGGCAACGCTAAAGAGGCCAATCAACTGCTTGAGCACTTTTTCGTCACCAAATTTATTCACTCCCACCTTACCTAAGTAGCCACCAACCATGAACGCGATCGTTTGAGGAATAAAACTCAAACCGATATCTTTAGCGGCATAACCAAGGCGTGCCATAATTTCTGGCATCCCAGTCAAGTAAGCAAAGAAGGCCGCAGAAGCGCAAGCAAACATCATCACATTACCCAAGTAGGTTTTAGTGCTGAGCAGAGCTTTGATATCTTGCTTAATTGAGGTTTGTTTGGGTTGTGATTGTTCATTTTTTTGAGCAAAAGTACAGGCTACAAGCGCAACGCCCATTAATGTCAATGTCACAAAAATACTGTGCCAACCAAAGTTATCGGCCAGTAAGACGCCTAATTGAGGTGCAAGCGCGGGTGAAAGCGCGACCAAAGGCATGATGGTGGCGAATATTTGCTGGCTTGTTTTAGCTGGGTAGCGTTGAATTACCATTGCTTGCCAGATCACTGCGGGAGCACACACCCCTAAAGCTTGCACAAAGCGCAACGCTAATAATTGCCACACCTGCTCGCTAAAAGCTAAACCAAATGATGCCAACGTGAAGAGAACTAGGCCAGCCGCTAAAGTGTTACGGTGACCATATTTATCGGAAGCTAAGCCCCACACCAGTTGACCTAATGCCATACCGACCAGAAAAACGGTGAGAGACAAGGCTATTTGCTCTGGCCCTGTGGCAAAGTCCATTTCCATCGCTTTAAAGGCAGGGAGGTACATGTCTGTGGCAATGAAGCCAAGCATAGAGAGCGCGGCTAAGTACAGCAACTGTAATTTTGATGCTTTCATTTTTATTACCATTCAAAAAAATTAATCAATATTTGGCCAGCATTAATCTATGCCAACCTTAATTTATCTACTCATCTATTCTATTTTTCGTTTAATATTAAATGAAACGCTAAATTTGTTGGTTATTCATCAAAAAAATTGAAGGCTTATGTTTTCTAAATCCTCATTAGAAATGCTTGATACTGTCGCACGGTTGGGTAGTTTTACCGCCGCTGCGGAGGTTTTGCATAAAGTGCCGTCAGCGATCAGCTATGGCGTTCGCCAAGTCGAACAAGATTTGGATGTGCTGCTGTTTCGCCGTTTACCTAGAAAGGTGGAGCTGACGCCCGCTGGTGAGCTGTTTATGGTGGAGGCTCGCCAATTGCTTAGGCAGATGGAAGAGATTCGTTCACAAACTAAACGCGCGGCGCATGGTTGGCAGAAAACGCTAAAATTGACGCTTGATAACGTGGTCAAACTCGACAAAATGAAACCGCTGGTGGAAGATTTTTATCGCACGTTTGAGTTTGCTGAGCTGCAAATCAACATGGAAGTGTTTAATGGCTCATGGGAAGCTATTGCGCAAGGTCGAGCTGACATTGTGATTGGTGCAACCTCTGCGATTCCTGTCGGTGGTGATTTTGAAGTGCGTGACATGGGTGTGTTGGATTGGGCATTTGTAATGTCTCCTCATCACCCTTGTGCTCAAGAGTCCTATTTAACCGAAGATTTTGTCAGTCAGTTCCCGGCGATTTGTTTGGATGACACGTCAAGTGTATTACCCAAGCGACATACGGATCACTACCCGCAGCAACGGCGTTTACTTTTACCGAATTGGTATAGTGCGATTGAATGCTTAAAAAATGAAGTCGGTGTGGGCTACATGCCAAGACACATTGCACAACCTTTGATTGTTGATGGTGGGTTGGTTGAACGGGTTCTCACCGTTGATAAACTGCTTAGTCAATGCTGTTTAGTATGGCGCAAAGATGATAATCATAAATTGATCGAGTGGATGGTAAATTATCTGGGCAGTAGCGATCAACTTTATCGTGATTGGCTTCAAGCTAAATAACCTAATAAGAAGAGCCAGCAGAGCTGGCTCTTAAAAGACTCTTCAGTGAGAAGAAAAACAGAATGGTTATGGGCGCTCAAAAATAGTCGCAATGCCTTGGCCTAAACCAATGCACATCGTTGCTAGACCATATTTGGCGTCTTTCGCTTCCATCAAGTTAATCAGTGTGGTGGAGATGCGCGTGCCAGAACACCCGAGAGGGTGACCCAGTGCGATCGCCCCTCCGTTTAGGTTAACCTTCTCATCCACTACATCGAGCAAACCAAGATCTTTCGCGCAAGGTAGAGATTGAGCTGCAAACGCTTCGTTTAACTCAATCACATCCATATCTTGCATGGTGAGGCCTGCACGCTGTAGCGCTTTATGGGTCGCCGGAACTGGCCCGTAACCCATAATTGAAGGATCGCAACCAGCGACGGCCATTGATTTCACACGCGCACGAATCTTTAAGCCAAGCGCATTGGCTTTCTCTTCGCTCATGATCAACATCGCCGATGCGCCATCGGACAGAGCCGATGAGGTGCCTGCCGTTACAGTACCATTGGCTGGGTCAAAAACAGGACGCAACTGTGCTAGCCCCTCAACAGAGGTTTCCGGGCGGATCACTTCATCAAAATCGAGCGTGAACAGAGTACCATCTTCGGCATGAGCTTCAGTGGGGAGGATTTCATTTTTGAAGCGGCCTTCAACGGTTGCTGCGTAAGCGCGTTGATGCGAACGAGCGGCAAAGGCATCTTGTTGCTCACGGCTAATGCCGTGCATTTTACCTAACATCTCAGCCGTTAACCCCATCATCCCCGCAGCTTTGGCAACGGTTTTTGACATGCCTGGATGAAAATCAACGCCATGGTTCATCGGTACGTGTCCCATATGCTCAACGCCGCCCACAAGGCAGATTTCAGCATCACCAACCATAATGGCGCGGGTGGCATCATGCAGTGCTTGCATTGATGAACCACATAAACGGTTAACGGTGACGGCACCAATTTCAATCGGCAAGCCAGCTAACAGTGCCGCATTACGCGCGACGTTAAAGCCTTGTTCTAAGGTTTGTTGCACACAACCCCAGTAGATATCTTCGATCTCTTTTGGGTTGACTTGTGGATTACGGGCTAAAATGCCTTTCATCAGATGTGCAGATAAATCTTCCGCACGAGTATGACGAAATGCCCCACCTTTTGAACGACCCATCGGGGTGCGTAGGCAATCAACAATTACGACATTTCTCTTATGTGAAGTCATTTGGACATCTCTCCTTAGATAGAACTTGCTTGTTGAGCACCGTAGAAGGTCTCGCCTTTTTCTGCCATATCGAGCAGCAGTTGAGGTACATGATACATCGCGCCCAATGCTTGGTATTGGCTTGCCATTGCAACGTAGTTTTGTAAACCAAGACTATCGAGATAGCGGAATACGCCGCCTCTAAAAGGAGGGAACCCCAAGCCGTACACCAACGCCATATCCGCTTCTTGGGGTGAAGCGATGATCTTCTCTTCTAAACAGAGTGCCACTTCATTGATCATCGGAATCATCATGCGCTCAATGATGGTTTGATCGTCAAAAGTACGTTTATCACCACATTCTAGGTTGAGAACGGTGAGGACTTCTTCAGAGAAAGTTTTCTTCGGTTTGCCTTTCTTATCTAAAGTGTATTGATAGAAACCGCTGCCATTTTTCTGGCCATATTTATTGGCGTCAAACAGTGCATCAATAGCATCGCGGCCCTGTTTGCCCATACGTTCAGGGAAACCTTGCGCCATTACTGCTTGTGCATGGTGAGCGGTATCCATACCGACCACATCTAGAAGATAAGCTGGGCCCATTGGCCAACCAAACTTACGTTCCATCACTTTATCGATTTGAGTGAAATCAGCGCCATCGCGCAGTAATAAACTAAAGCCACCAAAGTAAGGGAAAAGTACGCGGTTTACGAAGAACCCAGGGCAGTCATTGACCACGATGGGGGATTTACCCATTTTGGCTGCGTAAGCGACAACTCGATTGATGGTTTCATCGGAAGTGTGTTCACCACGAATAATTTCCACCAATGGCATACGATGTACTGGGTTAAAAAAGTGCATACCACAGAAGTTTTCTGGACGTTTGAGTGATTTGGCCAGTAGGTTGATTGGAATGGTTGAGGTGTTCGAGGTGATAACCGCATCCTCACCAACATTGGCTTCGACTTCACTTAGTACCGCGGCTTTGATTTTCGGGTTTTCAACCACAGCTTCAACAATCACATCCGCTTGCTCAATCCCAGCATAATGCAGGCTAGGCGTAATCGATGCCAGCACGCTAGCCATTTTAAAACCATCAATTTTTCCGCGCTCTAGCTGCTTGTTGAGTAACTTAGATGCCTCGGTCATACCTAAATTAAGGGACGATTGAGCAATATCTTTCATCAAAACAGGCACGCCTTTTACTGCCGATTGATAAGCAATGCCGCCGCCCATGATACCCGCACCAAGTACAGCCGCTCGTCCGGTTTCTTTATTGGCTGATTTAACTGCTTTTTTTGCTAGTGCTTTAATATATTGGTCGTTGAGGAATAAACCGACCAAGGATTTCGCCGCTTCAGAATGAGCGAGCTTAACGAAGTGTTTACGCTCAATGGCCAATGCTTCATCACGGCTACAGCGCGCGGCTTCTTCTATTGCAATAACAGCGGTTATTGGCGCTGGATAATGAGGACCGGCATGCTGTGCAACCAAGCCTTTGGCCATCGTGAAGCTCATCATGGCTTCTAATTTGCTGAGTGTCAGCGCGGACATTTTTTGCTGGCGACGCATTTTCCAATCAACGGTTTCATTGATGGCTGATGTGATGGTTTTGAGTGCTGACTCAAGCAGTTTATCGCTATCAACAATCGCATCGAGCAGTCCAATTTTAAGGGCTTCCTCAGCACGACATGCTTTGCCTTGAGTGATCACTTCCATAGCATTGTCGGCACCAATTACACGAGGCAGACGCACACAGCCACCGAACCCCGGCATAATACCAAGCTTTGTTTCCGGTAATCCTATGCTGGTGGTCGCGTCACCAATACGGAAATCGGTAGCGAGTACACACTCACATCCACCGCCTAGCGCGTGCCCTGTTAAAGCGGCTAGTGTCGGAACGGGTAGATCTTCTAGTTTGTTGAAAATGCTATTGGCAAATTGCAGCCATTGGTCGAGTTCTTGCGCAGGTTTAGCAAAGAGACCTAAAAACTCAGTGATATCAGCCCCGACAATAAAAGATTCTTTATCGGAAGTAAGAATAAGGCCTTTCAGTCCTTGGTGGGCTTTTAGGGCATCAAGTGCATGGTTGAGCGATTCAAGAGTGGCAAGGTCAAGTTTGTTCACTGACTCCTTGGAGCAGAAACGCAACTCCGCAATACCATCTTGTAATTCCTTTACCTGTAGGGTGTTGGCTTGGTAAATCATTGTCTATCTCCGTGACATACAACCTTAAGATCGTGTGTGAGAGTTTTTGTTGTATTAATGGTTCTGGTTTGACCAGTCGGTTTAGTTTGACCTGAGGATTGTTTAATTTCAATACATTTTTTAAACAACTGTTTAACATTGAGTGCAAATGGAGATCAGCGCTGCTTTTTTAAGTGCACGTGTTACACTCTTGCCATCCGCTCGATCTATGATTTCACATGAACGAACAACCTTATTTAATTCCAGCGTTGCCCACCCAATTTGAAGAGGAAATCAAAAAAAGCCTCTTTATTACCTATTTGGCCCATACTCCGAGTGTAGATGCTGCTAAAGCCTTCGTTGCGCAAATAAAGACAAAACATAGCGACGCCAGACATAACTGCTGGGGCTTTGTTGCCGGACGACCGGAAGATTCGATGTTGTGGGGTTTTAGTGATGATGGTGAGCCATCAGGGACGGCGGGCAAACCGATATTGGCGCAGCTAGCCGGATCGAGTGTCGGGGAGTTAACGGCCGTCGTCACTCGTTATTATGGTGGGATTCGTCTTGGCACTGGTGGGTTAGTTAAAGCTTATGGTGGCGGAGTACAACAAGCACTCAAGCAGCTTCAAACTATTGAGAAAAAAATCACCACAAAATTATCCCTAACGTTAGACTACGGTTTTGTGCCGATTGCTCAATCCATCATCGCGCAGTATGAAGCATTAGAAGTCGAAGCCGATTATAAAGAACAGGTTAAATTTCTTGTTGAGATAGAATTGCGCCATCTTGATGCCTTTACTCAAACTATCATTAATAAAAGCGGTGCAAAAGCTGTAGTGACCGCCATAAAAAATAATTAGGAAGTCAGAAGCTTCGCTTCAGAAAAAGCAATGCAAATTCGATCTATTATTCGTATCGTCGGGCTTTTGCTCGCGCTATTTAGTGTCTCTATGCTTGCCCCTGCGCTGGTGGCTTTGCTGTACCGCGATGGTGCAGGTGTACCTTTTGTCACGACCTTTTTTGTATTGTTGATGTGTGGCGGTTTTTTTTGGTTTCCAAACCGCCGCTATCGACATGAATTGAAAGCCAGAGACGGTTTTTTGATCGTTGTACTGTTTTGGACGGTTATCGGTAGTGCGGGTTCATTACCGTTTTGGTTGGCGGATAATCCCAATGTATCGGTTACTGATGCGTTTTTTGAATCATTTTCAGCATTAACCACCACCGGAGCAACCGTCATTGTTGGGTTAGATGAATTACCTAAAGCGATTTTGTTCTATCGGCAGTTTTTACAATGGTTTGGTGGGATGGGGATCATCGTTCTAGCGGTGGCCATTTTGCCAGTATTGGGAATTGGGGGAATGCAGTTATATCGGGCGGAGATCCCGGGCCCGGTCAAAGATACTAAAGTTACTCCAAGAATCGCCGAAACCGCCAAAGCACTTTGGTACATCTATTTAAGCTTAACGATTGCCTGCGCAACGGCTTTTTGGGCAGCAGGGATGACCCTATTTGATGCGATTTGTCATAGCTTCTCTACGATCGCTATTGGTGGGTTTTCGACTCATGATGCAAGCATGGGGTATTTTGACAGTTATGCGATCAATTTAATTACGGTTGTTTTTTTGCTCATTTCAGCCTGTAATTTTACGCTCCATTACGCGGCGTTTGCGACAGGTGGTGTTCATCCAAAATATTACCTTAAAGATCCAGAGTTTAGAGCTTTCGCTCTTATACAAGTCATTTTGTTTGCGGTTTGCTTTTCGATTTTACTCAAACACCATTCTTACGACTCTTTTTATGACGCTTTTGATCAGGCGCTATTTCAAACAGTATCCATTTCGACGACGGCAGGCTTTACCACAACAGGTTTTGCAGATTGGCCGTTATTCTTACCTGTATTATTGCTGTTTTCTTCATTTATAGGTGGGTGTGCTGGCTCTACGGGCGGTGGCATGAAAGTGATCCGTATCTTATTGCTTACCTTACAAGGTGCTCGTGAGATGAAACGCCTTATCCACCCAAGAGCCGTGTATACGATTAAGGTGGGCGGAAGTGCTCTTTCACAGCGAGTTGTTGACGCGGTTTGGGGATTTTTCTCAGCGTACGCACTGGTCTTCGTGGCGTGTATGTTGGCATTGATCGCAACAGGAATGGATGAACTGAGTGCATTTTCTGCCGTCGCTGCAACATTGAATAACTTAGGGCCTGGATTGGGTCAAGTCTCCGTACACTTTGCGGATGTTAATGACAGTGCAAAATGGGTATTGGTTGTTTCGATGCTCTTTGGTCGCTTAGAAATTTTTACACTATTAATACTGCTTACCCCTACGTTTTGGCGCAGTTAAGGATATCCCGTGCAAAAAGCTCTTTTTCTCTATTCTTCCCGTGAAGGTCAAACCAAGAAAATTCTTAACTATATAAAAGAGGAACTTTCTGAGTTTGATTGCGAACTTGCCGATTTACATCAAATTGAGGATATTGATTTAGCTCTTTACGATCGAGTCTTAATTGGTGCTTCTATTCGCTACGGACATTTAAATAAAAAGCTTTATCAATTTATAGAAAAACATGCCGAGCAATTAGCACTCGCTAAAGCGGCGTTCTTTTGTGTCAACTTAACTGCAAGAAAAGAAGCGCAGGGTAAAGATACTCCAGAAGGAAGTGTCTATATTAAAACCTTTCTCAGTAAATCAGCATGGCAACCCAAGCTAATCGGAGTTTTCGCTGGTGCTCTTTACTATCCACGTTATCACTTTTTCGATAAGGTGATGATTCGTTTCATCATGTCATTGACTGGCGGTGAAACTGATACCTCAAAAGAAGTTGAATACACAAACTGGCAAAAAGTATCTCTTTTTAGTGATAACTTTAAAAAATTGTAAATAAAAAGTCGATTTTTAGCGTCTTTTGGCTTTTTTCTGTTCGAACAAATAGAAAATCAAAAAAAACAGCAAAAAGGGGTTGCCAACGTGACGGCGATCTCTATAATGCCGCCTCACTGACACGGCACAGCCAGTAAGGGTTCAAGCCCAATTAGCCAGCCAATCAGTAGGTCAAATCAGTAAGACGAAATAATTTAATAAAGTGTTTGACACTTTTCATTATCTCGCTAGAATGGCCGCCTCTTCAAAGGAAGCCTCGGCAAGCCAGAGAAGAACGCTCTTTAACAATATAAACCTATCAATCTG
>NZ_CAWPJH010000007.1:0-100048 GCF_963888445.1 Vibrio sp. B1-2 | reverse complement strand
TCATTAATTATGTTTAGAGCTTGAGAAACATCCATAAAAAAATCCAAGTGCATTAAATACACTTGGATTTTGACAGCTCTGAAGGATCGTTCAACCGATCACTTTGGCCTTAACTGATCGGCATTAAGACAGTTGTCTGGCCTTTTTATTTAAAAATTGCTATTAAGCGAGAACCATATTTGGTTCAGCAAACGCCACTGGAGAGCCAACTTCTTCTTCAAAAGTAGCCCATTCCCACGCCTCTTGGTCGGCTAAGACCGCACGCAGTAGCTGGTTATTTAAACCATGGCCTGATTTATAAGCACGGAACTCACCCACAATGGAATGACCACACATGTACAAGTCACCAATGGCATCCAATACTTTATGAGTGACAAACTCATTGGCAAAACGCAAACCTTCTTCATTAAGAATACGGTATTCATCTAATACGATGGCGCAATCAAAGCTACCACCTAAACAGAGGTTTTGCGATTGTAGGTACTCAATGTCACGCATGAAACCAAAAGTACGAGCTCTTGAAATTTCTTTGACGAAACCTTGCGAGGAAAAATCAAACACCATGCGTTGTTCATCAGAATCGATAGCGGGATGTTGAAAGTCAATCTCAAAATCCATACGAAAACCGTTATGGGGTACAAGTTCCGCCCACTTATCACCATCTTCAAATCGAACTGGTTTCTTAATTCGAATAAAACGTTTTGGTGTATTCAGCGTTTGAATGCCTGCTTGTTGTAGCAAGTAAACAAATGGGCTAGCACTACCATCCATAATAGGAATTTCAGGTGCGTCAACTTCGATGATAACGTTGTCGATTCCCATGCCCGCTAATGCTGCATTTAAGTGCTCAACAGTAGAGATACGAATACCTTCATCGTTGACCAAAGCAGTACATAGCATGGTATCGCGAACAGATTCAGGGTCCGCAGGGAAGTCTACTGGAGGATTGACATCAGTACGGCGGTAAATGATCCCAGTGTTTGCAGCAGCAGGGCGAAGCGTTAATGTGACTTTACGACCAGAGTGTAAGCCCACCCCAGTTGTTTTCACTATTTCTTTCAGAGTTCGTTGTCTGATCATCTACTTGCCTCTATGTCAGTGCGACAAAACACGGTCGGTAAAGCACCGACCGCGAATGCTACCATAATTTTGAACAGTGTCAAATTATGTCTAATTGTTAATCAGCCTGACGACGTAAAAATGCTGGGATATCAAGATATCCATTTTCCTTATCTGCTTTCGGTGCCGTATTTTGGCTTGCACCGGAAGAAGATGAAACAGTTGACGACGATGCTGATTGCGGTTTCACTTCTGCTCTTTCTTGCAAAGGCTGTGCCGTTTTTTCTTCGATTTTCGCTGCTTGTTGAACCATTTGTGGTTGAACTGCTGGTGCGACTTTGGCTTTACCGCCTGCAACTAAAGTAATGTCTGGCTTTTTTTCATTGCCAATACCCGTTGCAACGACAGTCACGCGAATTTCGTCTGCCATATCAGGATCTAACGAAGTACCGATGACAACTGTCGCATTGTCAGACGCAAACGCCTTAACAGTATTGCCGACGGTTTCAAATTCGTCTAGTCTCATATCCAAACCAGCAGTAATATTGACCAACACGCCACGAGCGCCTGCAAGATCAATATCTTCCAAAAGAGGGCTAGAAATTGCCATCTCTGCCGCTTCTTCAGCACGATCTTCGCCGCGAGCCACTCCACTACCCATCATCGCGTGGCCCATTTCTGACATCACAGTACGTACGTCAGCAAAGTCCACGTTAATCATGCCTGGGCGTGTAATTAGCTCTGCAATACCTTGCACTGCATTTTTAAGTACATCATTCGCACTCGCAAATGCTTCAAGTAAGGTAATACCACGGCCTAACACTTTCAGTAGTTTTTCATTAGGAATGGTAATCAAAGAGTCAACGTGTTTTGACAACTCTTCAATACCTTGCTCAGCAAATGCCAAACGTTTTTTTCCTTCAAAACTGAAAGGTTTCGTGACAACCGCTACGGTTAAGATACCCAGTTCTTTGGCAACTTCTGCAATAACAGGAGCAGCACCTGTACCTGTACCACCGCCCATACCAGCTGCGATAAACACCATATCGGCACCCATCAGAACTTCTTTAATTCTTTCTCTGTCTTCTAGAGCTGCATCACGTCCAACTTGCGGGTTTGCACCAGCACCCAAACCTTTAGTGATATCACCACCAATTTGAATGACGCTACTTACGCTTGTTTTACGAAGTGCTTGCGCATCGGTATTGACACTGATGAATTCCACGCCTTCGATGGACTCACGCACCATGTGTTCAACAGCGTTACCGCCACCACCACCAACTCCAACGACTTTAATTACAGCATCGTCAGACATTTCCATCATCGGTTCAAACATGTGTTATCTCCGTTTTCCCTGCAACTCAGGTTAAAACTCTTTTTGTATCCAGTTACGCAAACGACCAATTAAGCTCGACATGGATTGGCGTTTCGGTTCGCTGTATTCCGTGTCGTCATTAATTTGGCTCTCTTTCGCATAATGAAGTAAACCAACCGCCGTAGAATGATACGGCTCTTTTACGTAATCTGTAAGGCCACTCACCTCTAAAGGCTTGCCTACGCGAACTTGATTGCGGAAAACGCGTTCCGCACACTCAACCAAACCTTCAATTTGCGCAGCGCCGCCAGTTAAAACAACACCAGCCGCTAAATGGTGTTTAATACCATTTTTGCGCAATTTGTCTTGGACAGTATCTATAGTTTGGTTAACTAATCCCATTAATTCAGTGTAGCGAGGTTCAATCACTTCCGACAAGGTTTGTCTTTGCAAACTTCGCGAAGGTCTTCCTCCTACACTTGGGACGTTAACGGTATCATCCTTGCTTACCAATTCACTCAGCGCACAGCCATATTTTACTTTAATCTCTTCAGCATCACTGACTGGAGTGCCAAATGCAAAAGCAATATCACTGGTTACTGCGTTTCCTGCATAAGAAAACACTTCAGTATGTCGTAACGCACCACCGGTCCAGATAGCAACATCCATAGTGCCTGCGCCTATATCAATTACGCACACACCTAACTCTCGCTCATCTTCCGTAATAACTGCATTACTTGCCGCTAAACCAGAGTAAACCAGTTGTTCAACTTTTAAACCACAGCGTTCTACCGCTTTGATAATATTTCTCGCCATATCATTATGACAAGAAATAAGATGCACGCTCACTTCCATGCGCACACCTGATAAACCAAGCGGGTTTTTAATTCCCTCTTGGTAATCAATCGTAAATTCTTGAGGAATGACGTGCAATATTCTTTGCTCTTCCCCAATTTTTATTGATTTGGCGGTATGAATCGCTCGATCCATATCTTCTTGAGAAACTTCTTCATCCGAAATAGTTCCCATGCCTTTTTCAATACGGCTCGCAATATGTCGCCCAGATAGAGAGAGAAACACATTACTAATTTGGCATTCCGCCATTAATTCTGCTTGGTCAACCGCTCTTTGGACAGACTTAACGACCGATTCAAGATCATTAACTCCCCCTTTATCCATCCCACGGGATGGGCTCGTACCAGCGCCAATAATATTAATTTGACCGTCAGGCAGTATTTCACCGACTAAAGCTGACACGGTGGCTGTGCCTATATCAAGACCAACAATAATGTTGTCATCAGCGGTCTTAGTCATTTTTACTCTCTTGTGCTTCTTGTTCAGGGAACCAACCTACTGCGGCTCCTGTATCATATCTAAGATCGATATAGCTAACTTGTTCAGCTTTATTACCTAAATTCTTATACAGCGAAATAAAACGTGCAACTCGCTCATCTAGTGATTCTTTACCTAACTCTAAGCGGATGCCATTATCTAAAATTATTTGCCACGCTCGACGATCGTTGAGTAACAGTGACGATATATTTAAGTTTAATGATTGAAACTTAGGGTTCGTTTTATTCCAAACATCCAGTACTTCGTGACTGGTTCCTTGCGGGCCATAAAGTTTCACTCTATCGCCGTTCAATTGACCAATATCACCATTAAATACCGTGCCATATCCGTCTAACAAAGCGTTGCCATTCCAAATCGCTACCGCTCTATACTCTGTCAGAAACACTTTTATTGTGTCAGGCCATTGTTTACGAATCGATGCATGGGCCACCCACGGGATGACCTGTACACTCGATTGAAGTACGTTAATATCTTGCGACATGAAAGTACCGATATGATCCAACTGAGCAAAAGCGCGCTGCACATCTAGCGAAGATACGTATTGCAAGTCACCTTGTAGAACAATTTTTGAAAGCGGTAGCCTCTGTTCGTCCCACATCCAACTGAGTGTTGAATAAATGAGTGAACTTATCAGCAACAACACCACAAATAAAAAAATAGCGCCAGCGGCGTGATCTTTTATGAGTGGCGAACGGGACACAGCTCGGCTTTCATCGAACACATTCATTAACAAAGCCTGATGTTCCTGTTTCTAAATCGCAATCGCATGCCCTATTTGGTTCACAATAGAGGTAAAAGCACTGACTTTAACCTCCGGATTATACTGAGGTCGCTGAAAGTATCAAACATTGAAAGTAATAAATCTGGACTGGATACCATGTTATTCAATATTGATACACAAATAAGCCATTTAAATTAAACCTGTTGCATTTTACTGATATTCAGTTCGAGTCCCGCTAAATGTTTCGCTACCTTGCCGATATCCCCAGCACCTTGCGTCAGCACGAGGTCACCATCTTGTAATACATTAGCCAGAATCGAAGGCAGTATGGTGCTGTCGGGAACAAAAATAGGATCAATTTTACCGCGACTGCGTATCGTTCGGCACAACGATCGACCATCGGCTCCCGCAATCGGCTTTTCTCCTGCGGCATAGACATCGAGCATGATCAGCACATCGACTTGCTCCAGTACATTGGCAAAATCATCATACAGATCGCGAGTTCGACTGTAGCGATGAGGTTGGAAAATCATCACTAGTCGTTTTTCTTGCCAACCACTACGCGCCGCCTTAATAGTCACGCCCACCTCGGTCGGATGATGACCATAATCATCAACGAGCATCGCAACCCCATTGCCCGTATCAAACTCGCCCAGATGATCAAAACGACGTCCCGTACCTTGGGTGCTAGCCATCGCTTTTAAAATAGCTTCATCGCTGATGTCGTCTTCCGTTGCCACTGCAATAGCCGCGGAGGCATTAAGCGCATTATGACGACCTGGAATATTAAGCGTGATATCCAGATTGGCTCGTCCCTGTCTGACGACCGTAAACTGGCCTTGTTGCCCCTGCTGATGGTAATTCTCAATCCTGACATCTGCATCATCGGCAAAACCGTAGGTGATCACTTGACGGCTGATACGTGGGATGATTTCACGCACAACAGGATCATCAATACATAATATCGCCTGACCATAAAATGGCAGGTTGTGTAAGAAATCGATGAAGGTCTGTTTGAGCGTTTCAAAATCACCGCCATACGTATCCATGTGATCAGCTTCGATGTTGGTCACGATACTAACCATAGGCTGAAGATGAAGGAATGAAGCATCACTTTCGTCAGCTTCAGCAATCAAAATCCGACTTGAACCCAAACGCGCATTGGTGCCAGCGCTTTTGAGTAACCCGCCATTAACAAACGTGGGATCTAAACCAGCCTCAGAATAAATTTGCGTAACCAATGCCGTAGTCGTTGTTTTACCATGCGTACCAGCCACCGCAATGCCATGACGAAAACGCATTAATTCCGCCAACATTTCTGCACGACGAACAATAGGAATGCGTCGCTCACGCGCCGCTTTCAGTTCAGGATTTAGCTCATCGATTGCAGTAGAGACTACCACCACGCTGGCGTGTTCAATATTAGTGGCTTGATGACCGATATAAATGATAGCCCCTTTATTTGCCAATCTTTCAGTCACAGGGTTGGAAGCGAGATCTGAGCCGGTAATTTGGTAGCCTTCATTGAGCAATACTTCTGCAATTCCGCTCATTCCCGCCCCACCAATACCGACAAAGTGAATACACTTGACGCGGCGCATCTCTGGCACCATGGCACGGATTTGAGCTAAATCTTGAGTATGTTTAATGGTCATGAAAAATTTCTCGTTATTGGGTAAGTGCGATGATAGCGTCGGCAACGACTTTATCAGCATCCAGTTGTGCGGCTGCACGCGCTTGTTGCGCCATCAACAGCAGATCATGACGCTCAAGAGAAGCAATCTCTTGCGCTAGTTTTTCTACTGTGAGCTGCGGCTGTTCAATCATTTTGGCCGCACCACAAGCGACTAAGTGATCCGCGTTAAGCGCTTGCTGTCGGTCTTTATGCATAAAAGGGATAAATATAGCGCCAACACCGGCCGCTGCCACTTCAGAAACCGTTAATGCTCCCGAGCGGCACACCAGTAAATCAGCCCACGCATAAGCGCCAGCCACATCCTCAATGAACTCGGTAACGTGTGCATTTTTGATCTGAAGCGCGCGATAAGCTTGCTCAACCGACTGTTGATTATTCTTGCCTGCTTGATGGCAAACTTGGTAATTATCGCCAAGCACAGCTAGCACATCAGGCAAAGTTCGGTTGAGAATCTGCGCACCTTGGCTGCCGCCCATCACGAGAATGCGGATCGGTTCATTTCGCTCAGCAAAGCGTACTTGCGGTGCGGGTAATGTAGCGACATCTTGACGTACAGGGTTACCTACGACTTGTGCCTCAGTAAAGGCACCGGGGAAGGCTTGAAATACGCGTTTGGCAATTTTCGAAAGCCAACGGTTGGTTAACCCTGCTACGGCATTTTGCTCGTGAAGCACAACGGGAATTCCCATAGACCACGCTGCCACGCCACCGGGGCCACTGACGTATCCGCCCATGCCGAGCACCGCATCAGGTTGCCACTGCTTCAAATAACGACGCGCTTGAAAAATCGCGTTCACAATTTGAAAAGGCGCTTTCAGCAAACGCCCTATGCCTTGGCCACGTAAACCTTTGACCTGAATAAAATCGATCTCAATACCATGTTTAGGCACTAATTCTGCTTCCATCCGATCCGCAGTCCCTAGCCAGCGGATCTGCCAACCTTGCTGTTGGAGCTGTTTAGCCACAGCGAGACCGGGAAAAACATGTCCCCCCGTGCCACCAGCCATAACCATTAAACGTTTATTGTTTATCATTGGATTCTTTTTCTATAGACACTCGATTGCGATCTTTGAGTCGACATTCATGGTCAATTCTCAATAAGATCGACACCGCAACCGACATAATAATTAAGCTTGAACCGCCGTAACTGATCAAGGGCAGCGTTAGGCCCTTAGTCGGCACCATACCCGCTGCAGCACCCACATTGACGAGTGTTTGGAATGCAAACCAAATTCCAATACCAAAGGCCAAATAGCCACCAAATTGCTGATCATGCTCAAAGGCTTTTTTACCGATAAACACTGCTTTAAGCACCAGACTAAAAATCAGCAATAGAACCAGTACAACGCCAACAAAACCGAGCTCTTCAGCCAGCACTGCAAATACGAAATCAGTGTGCGCTTCAGGTAAGTACTCTAGCTTTTGAATCGAGTTACCAAGCCCTTGACCAAACCACTCTCCACGACCAAAGGCCATCAAAGATTGAGTCAATTGATAACCGCTGCCAAACGGGTCTTCCCACGGGTCAAGAAATGAAGTTACACGGCGAATACGGTAAGGCTCTGCCGCAATCAGTGCGATTACCGCAACAATTCCAGCCACCATGAGCGCAATAAATTGTGACAGTTTGGCCCCAGCAATAAACAGCATACCAAACAGAGTCACCAGCATCACAACCACGGTTCCCAAATCTGGCTGACCAAGTAGCAAGATAGCCAAGGTTCCAAACACCATAATCGGTTTCATGAAACCACCAAAAAAGGTTTGCCTCACTTCATCTTGTTTACGAACTAAGTAACCAGCCATGAAAATAAACAGTGACAGTTTCGCGACCTCCGCAGGTTGCAGGTTAAATAACCCCAAAGGGATCCAACGCGAGGCACCATTGACCGATTTGCCCGCGAGCAAAACCACAATCAGCAGCATAAAAGAGACGCCAAGTAGCACCGAGCTGTATTGCATCCAACGTTTCATTGGCACTTGCAACACCACACTCGATGTCACGATGGCCAGCATCAAGAAAATGGCGTGACGAAACATAAAGTGAAACGGTTGATCCGTTAAACGCGAACTGATAGGAAACGAAGCCGATGTCACCATCACAAGCCCAGTAAGCATCAAACCTAAAGCAATCCATACCAATTGACGATCAAACAAGGCTTCAGGCGCTTGGCTCTGAAACCATTGACGAGTCATTTTGATGAGGCTTGAAAAGGACAAAATGCAATTTCCTGTTGATTAAGCGTAACGCTGCGCAAGCTCGGCAAAGGCGTCACCTCTGGCCATAAAGTTTTTAAACTGATCAAAACTGGCACAAGCAGGCGAAAGCATCACCATATCACCACGACGCAGCTGCGGTTTGATCGATACGATAATCTCTTCCATCGATGAATAAAACTGAGCCGATGGATGCAGTGGCATGAATTGCCCACCGTCAACGCCAAAACAGCACAGTTTTACGTTCAATGTTTTTAGTATCGGTGCTAATGGCGAGAAATCAGCGCCCTTGCCAACGCCCCCCACAAGCAGATACAAAGTCCCTTGGCAATTTAACCCCGACAACGCCGCTTGAGTGCTTGCGACATTGGTCGCTTTCGAGTCATTGACCCATTTTACGCCGTGATTATCAGCAACAACCTGACAACGATGTGTCAGCCCGCGGTAAGATTTCAATGCATCAAGCGCAGATGAGTAATCAACACCCGCCAAATCGAGCAGTGCGAGCACAGTGAGCACGTTGGCACTATTGTGTCGTCCCACTAAGCTGAGTTCCTCGCTTGCCAACAATGGCGTGCCTTTCGCCACTAAGAACGATTTGCCATCAATCATTTGCGTGCAATAGTCCGCGTCATGTTCAACGGAAAAACGTGCGATGTGACCTGAAAATGAGGGAGGTTCCGTCTGGCTATCATCGGCGTTCACGACCGCCGCTTGCGCATACTTAAAAATGCGCAATTTAGCTTGGCGATACGATTCCATACCATCGTAGCGATCCATATGATCTTCAGTCAGATTGAGAAAGGCAGCAGAGACGAGTTTTAAACTTGAGGTCGTTTCCAGCTGGAAGCTTGAGAGCTCCAGCACATAAAGATCGGCCTCTTGCTGAAGTAGATCTAAAGCAGGCACACCAATATTGCCGCCAACGGCAACCTTAACCCCAGCAGCTTTAGCAAGTACTCCGGTTAAATCCGTCACAGTGCTCTTGCCGTTGGCTCCTGTGATAGCGATAACAGGCTTATCCACCTGCCAAGAAAAGAGCTCAATATCGCCCACCACGGGAATATGTCGTGCTAACGCCTGTTGAATCTCTGGCGTAGCTAAAGCAATACCCGGATTAGTAACAATCAGGTCAGCGTCAAATAGCCAAGCTTGGTTCCAGCCACCACAATGTAGCTCAACTTGCGAGCTTAAATGCTCTCGACCTGGCGGGTTTTCCCGTGTGTCGATCACCTTAATCGTGAGCGAGCGATCTAAGCTCAAAAGGTAGTTAACCACCGAGAGACCCGTCATACCCAGCCCCACGACCACCACATTATTAACAGTTTGCCAACGATCCATCTTCATTCCATTCAACACCGTTTTGCTCTATCACTAGCGCACTTTTAGTGTAGCCAAACCCACTAACACCAACACAATTGAGATAATCCAAAAACGGACGATCACGCGTGGTTCTGGCCAACCTTTCAATTCATAGTGGTGATGGATAGGGGCCATCCGGAAAATACGTTGACCACGCAATTTGTAGGAACCGACTTGTAAAATCACCGACAAGGTTTCCATCACAAACACGCCGCCCATGATCACTAACACAAACTCTTGACGAACCAACACTGCAATTGTACCGAGTGCACCGCCTAAAGCGAGTGAACCCACATCGCCCATAAAGACTTGCGCAGGATAAGTGTTGAACCACAGAAAACCTAAACCGGCCCCCACAATTGCAGTACATACCACCACCAACTCTGAGGCATAAGGAACATAAGGAATATGCAGATAACTGGCGAAATTGACGTTCCCAGTTGCCCATGCAATCACAGCAAAACCGGCAGCAACCAAAACAGTCGGCATGATGGCTAAACCGTCCAGACCATCGGTTAAGTTCACCGCGTTACTGGTTCCGACGATGACAAAATAGGTCAGCACAATGTAGAGCAAGCCCAGTTGCGGCATCACATCTTTAAAGAAAGGCACCACAAGCTGAGTAGCTGCGGTATCGTTGCCATGTGCATAGAGAGCAAACGCCACTATCAACGCAATGGCCGACTGCCAAAAGTATTTCCAGCGCGCGATCAATCCATCACTGTTTTTACGCACCACTTTGCGATAATCATCCACAAAACCGACGACGCCATAACCAAGCAGCACCGCGAGTACAGCCCACACGTAAGGGTTTGAGAGATCTGTCCACAGCAGTACGGTAGTAATGATAGAGGCGAGGATCATAACACCGCCCATGGTTGGCGTACCGCGCTTACTAAAATGTGATTCTGGACCGTCGTTCCGCACTACTTGACCAATTTGCAGTAGTTGCAAACGTTTAATCAAGCGCGGCCCCATCCATAACGACAGAGCAAGTGCGGTTAAAATACTGACGATGGCCCGAAATGAGAGATATTCGAACAGACGAAAAAAAGAGAAGTATGGCTGGAGTAGATCCGCGAGCCAAATAATCATGAGTATTTCTCCTTAAGAGCAGCCACAATTTTACTCATACCCGCACTGTTTGCACCTTTGACAAGTAAGGTATGAGACTCTTGATCGAATTGTGATAATTGCTGCTCGATATAAGCAATCATGTCCGCATGGCTTTCAAAATGGAGGCCATGGCATAGGTCACTGATCACTTTTGCATCGCGACCGTAAGTAAGGACATAGTCAAACTGGAATGGTGCAGCATGTTCACCGACTTGACGATGAAGTGCAAGGCTTTCATCGCCCAACTCAGCCATATTACCTAAAATTAACCAACGCCTTGCAGAGAAAGTGTTAAGTAGATCAACCGCCGCTTTCATCGCTGGAACACTGGCATTGTAACTGTCATCAATCAGTTTCACAGTCGTGCTCAATTGGGTGACATCAACACGCCCTTTCACCTGAGCTAGATTCGCAAGTCCGTACTGCACTTCTTCAAGATTCGCACCCAACTCAATGGCTAATGCCGCCGCCGCCAAGGCATTGGAAACGTTATGTTCACCCACAATATTGAGCCCAATGTCAATATGACCGACGGGTGTGATCATTTCAAACCGGGCTTCACCTTGTTCATTAAGCCTAATACCACGGGCGTAAAAATCTGCCATTTGACGGCTGGAAAAGGTTTTAACGGTTTTGTCCGCTAAAATAGCACTCCACCGCTCACCACCGTGGCTTTCTAAATTAATAATGGCTGTCGCACCTGAAGCAAGGCCTTGATAAATTTCACCTTTCGCCTGTTTTACACCCTCAATTGAGCCAAAACCTTCCAGATGCGCCGCGGCAACATTGTTCACTAATGCGACATCCGGCTTCACTAAAGAGGTGGTATAAGCAATTTCACCAATATGGTTCGCCCCTAACTCAATCACCGCATACGCATCATTAAGATCAGAGCGAAGCAGAGTGAGCGGCACGCCGATATCATTATTAAAATTGCCAGCAGTAAAGAGCACGCGCCCTTTGGCTGATAAAATATTTGCCACCATCTCTTTGACTGTGGTTTTACCGCAACTGCCTGTAATCGCAGCAGTCGGTGTTTGACACTGTTGGTGAACCCAAGCGCCAAGCTGGCCTAACGCCAGTTTGGTGTCGGTAACCACCAGTTGAGGAACCGAAACCGTCAAAGGGCGCTGAACCAATAACGCCTTTGCACCAGACGCAACCGCTTGTACAGCAAACTCATGAGCATCAAATTTATCACCGACCAAGGCAACAAAGAGCGCACCGGGTTTGATTTGACGTGTGTCGGTCGAGACCTCAGACACGGTGACATCACAACCAACCAATTGTGCATGCAAAACGTGCGTCAATTGCTGTAAAGAGACTTCTATCATGCACTTATCTCCAGTAAAGTTTGCACCGTTTCGCGATCCGAATAGTGGATAGTTTGATGAGCCATCACTTGATAATCTTCATGCCCTTTGCCTGCCAATAAAATGATGTCTTGCTGATCAGCATGTTGCAGGGCGTATTGCACGGCAGCGTAACGATTGTGTTCAACGTGTGCGCGACTTGCAAACTCAAGCCCTGCCACCATATCTTGCACAATGTCTGCCGGTTTTTCGCTACGAGGGTTATCGTCGGTCAAAATGACCTTATCGGCGCAGCGCTCTGCAATTTCGGCCATCATCGGGCGTTTGCCTTTATCACGGTCGCCACCACAACCAAAAATCGCCCATAGCTGACCTTGGCAATGAACGCGAAGTGCTAGTAGTGCTTTTTCCAAAGCATCAGGCGTGTGTGCATAATCGACGACGATCTTCGCACGATTTGGCGCTTGAAAGAGCTCCATTCGCCCTAAGACCGGCTGCAGTTGAGAAGCCGTTGTCATCAAGGCTTGCTTATCAAAACCTAAAGTCAGCATAGCGGCAAAAGCGAGTAGAAGATTGCTGGCGTTAAATTCGCCAATTAACGGCACGCTCAATTCACCTTGACCATAGTAGCCGTCGAAGGTTAATGAAATACCATTATCACTGTAAGAGACCGAGCTCGCCCACAGCGCTTTAGCGCATTGCGGTTGCTGCTTTAAAGAGACGGCAATCGGTGCTTTCAGCTGTGCTAACCAACTCGCACCCACCGCATCGTCGGCATTAATGACAGCGTGTTGGCAGTGATGAGCGGTAAATAAGGAGAGCTTTGCTTTGGCGTACTCTTCCATGGTGCCATGATAATCGAGATGATCGCGACTTAAGTTAGAAAACACGCCCACAGCAAACTTCAATGCTTGAACTCGCCCTTGAACTAATCCGTGCGAAGAGACTTCCAGAGCGGTATAGCGAGCGCCCTGCTGCGCTAATTGATAGAGTGTTTCTTGGACCTCAATGGCATTACCTGTGGTATTGGCGGCAGGCTGTAAATGGTTGAGAAAACCATTCCCCGTCGTACCCAGCACCGCCGCTTTCTCGCCCAACAAGTCAATCCACTGCGCGATTAATTGAGTAATGGTGGTTTTACCGTTGGTTCCCGTAACCCCAATCAACGTATTGGTCTTCGAACGATAAAGCCGCGATGCTAGTTGAGATAGATGTTGGTTTAGATCAGCAAGGTAAATCACTAACACGCCATTGACGGTTGTCATACTGCCATGCGGATGCTGCCCACACGCTTGAGCCAATACCAGATTCGCCCCAGCTTGAGTGGCGCTCTCAATAAACTGCCTTCCGTCGATGGCATGGCCGACCACTGCAATAAAGGTATCATTGGGTGATATTTTACGGCTATCGAGCACTAAACGAGTCACCGACAACGTTGAAATAGAATGGCCATCGAGGTCAAGCCAAGGGGCGATGAGATCTTGTAAACACATACTCGGCGTCATTGTGCTTCTCTCTTAATTATTTTTGGAATCGATTTTCATCAGGAGCGACATTGAGGATCTGCAACGCTCCTTTCATTATTTCGGCAAAGACAGGGCCGGCAACGGAGCCGCCATAATATAAGTCACCTTGAGGTTCATTCACCATCACCACTAACGAGACTCGAGGGTCGCTCACTGGAGCCACTCCTGCCGTGTAAGCAAAATATTCATCACCATAACCGCCGGCAATCGCTTTGCGCGAAGTGCCTGACTTGGCCGCAATACGATAGCCCGGAACCGCGGCTTGAGTTGCTGTGCCACCGGGTTGGGTAACGGTTTCTAACATTTCCAACACTTTCTTAGCATTAGTTTTATCAACCACTTGGCGTGATAAATCTTGCTGGTTGCTGTCAATAATATGGATTGGTTGGTACTGACCTAAATTGCCTAAAGTGGCATAAGCATGAGCCAACTGAATGGGAGTAATTGACAAACCATAGCCAAATGCCAAGGTGGCAATTTCAAACGGTGACCAACGGCGGCGATTCGGGAAAATACCCAAAGTCTCACCGACGAGGTTTAAACCGGACATTTCACCAAGCCCTACAGAGGTATACATACCTAATAGAGCTTCGAGAGGCATTTCAAGCGCCAGCTTAGCCACCCCGATGTTACTCGATTTTTTCAGAATTAAGGTTAAATCGGCTTTGCCGACTTTTGAGGTATCACGCACTCGACTGCCGCCGATTTGCATGATGCCATTCCCTGTATCAATCACCGTTTTGTCATTCGCAACGCCATTTTCAAGCGCGGCCAATACCACAAAAGGTTTGACAGTTGAGCCCGGTTCAAAGGCGTCCGTGATCACGCGGTTACGCATTTTAAAACTTTGCCAATCGGAACGATTATTGGGGTTGTATGAGGGGGCGTTAACCATCGCTAATACTGCACCCGTTTTCACGTCGAGCAAAATAGCCGATGCCGAAGTGGCACGATAGTCCGCCACAGCTTGCTTGACCGCACGAAAGGCGATCGCTTGCAAACGTTGGTCAATGGTCAACGCCAGTGGCTTGCCCTCTTCACGCTCTTCAAGCGAGATATTTTCCACCACTCGGCCATACCGATCTTTGCGGATCACCTGTTTGCCAGCTTCCCCCGTCAGCCATTTATCATAGCTGCGCTCAACCCCTTCTAAACCGTGGCCATCGATGCCCGTCACACCAATTAAGTGCGCACTCGCCTCACCGGCTGGATAGTAACGGCGAGATTCGGCCTTGAGCCCCACACCCACTAATTTAAGTTCGCGAATATAATTGGCCATTGCAGGGCTAACTTGACGCTGCAAATAGATAAAACGGCGGGTTTGGTTCTCTTCAATTTTTTTCAGCAGCTCACTGCGCTTAATGCCTAACACATCAGCCAGTGCGTACCAGCGTTCACGTTCAACTAAGCCGCCGGCTTTAAAAATAGCTACAGGATCAGCCCATACTGCATCGACAGGAACACTGACTGCGAGAGGTTCACCATTACGATCTGAAATGATTCCGCGTGCCGATGGCAAGGTTTTGGCTCGGACAGAGCGCATATCCCCTTCGCGGATCAAATTATCCGGTTCGATAATTTGGATGAAAGCAACGCGCCCAACCAATAAAGCGAAAGCAACGAATACAAAAAAGAGGATGAGATAGAATCGCCAACGGATCAAAATAGGAGATGTCGCTTTTTCTTGACGAGGTGCCGCTTGGGCTTTGTCTTTGTTTTTTTTCATTTGAGCGTAATCACCACTTCTTTATCAGAATCAGGTCGCTTCATTTCCAGCTCTTGTTTGGCAAGATTCTGCACGCGGCTATGTTCTGCGAGGGCCGTTTCCTCAAGAATGAGGTTACGCCATTCATTATCGAGCCGCTCGCGCTCAACTAAGGTTTGATCTTTTTCTGAAATCGCCTGCCTAGAATGGTGGGTAATAAACACCACTCCCATCGCACTGGCAAAAATTAACATTAACAAAATAAGCGGCACTCGACCCACCGTAAACAGGTCAAGTGCAATCAGTTTGGTTAAGTTAGGCGGCGACTTAGACATGGACTACAGTTTTTCAGCAACTCGTAATACTGAGCTGCGTGAGCGGGGATTGAGTTCCACTTCTTCTTTAGTTGGCATAATCGCTTTCCCAACTGGTTTTAAGTTGGCTGAGCCCAATGCCTGAATTTGTATTTCTGTTAACGGCAAACCATGTGGAACCTCTGGGCCTTTACTCTCTTTACGAATAAAGCGTTTGACCATGCGATCTTCAAGCGAATGGAAACTGATCACCGATAAGCGCCCTTGTGGGGCTAAGATCTTAGCTGCGCCTTTTAATGCAGTGTCGATCTCTTCTAATTCACTATTGATATAGATACGAAATGCTTGAAATGAGCGCGTAGCCGGGTGTTTTTTCTCTTTAAAGCTTTTCGGCGCGGCTTCTGAAATCAGTTTAGCCAATTGACTGGTACGCATCAGAGGCTCTTTTTCATCGTCTTCACGGTAAGCGACAATCGCTTTGGCAATACGGCGCGCGTGCTTGTCTTCACCAAATTCACGAATCACCCAAGTAATGTCGTCCAAATCGGCTTGCGCAAGCCACTGCGAGACAGGGATCCCTGACGTCGGGTCCATACGCATATCAAGCGGGCCATCTTTCATGAAACTAAAACCGCGCTCGGCATCGTCCAACTGCGGCGAGGAAACGCCTAAATCAAGTAGTACTCCATCCACTTTCCCGACCAGATCGTAGCGCTCAGCGTATTGTGCCATGCCAGAAAATGGGCCATGAATGATAGTAAAACGCGGGTCGTTAATTTTTCCAGCTTCAGCAATCGCTTGTGGATCGCGATCTATGCTGTACAGACGACCATTGTCACCCAACTTAGAGAGAATTGTACGACTATGACCACCACGGCCAAACGTGCCGTCGATATAAATACCGTCTGGTTTGATAGCAAGGCCATCAATGGATTCATTCAGTAGTACAGAAATGTGTTGAAAAGGTTCAGTCATCGTTTTCTCATCGGGCTAAAGCTGAAATATAGCAATCGGCTACGGCGCAAGTATTTAGTTTACTGATTTAACGCCGCATCGCTACCACTTGACGTTGGCATCACGTGATATTGCGCTAAGTTTAGTGCTTACGAAATAATTTTCGTCAATAAAAAGCAAAAAACCCATCATAACCGCAAGAGTTATGATGGGTCTGCAATAGGTGGAGTTGACGTATAAGCCGGGTTCTGTTCCGCTTGCGCGGCAGTAGCCATTCGTCTAGGCCAGCAATCACTCACTGGCTCAAGCAACCTACCCGCTTCCTTACGCGAGCAACGCAATGTGGAAGCCTATTTGGTCTTGCTCCGGGTGGAGTTTACCTTGCTACGAACTGTTGCCAGACGCACGGTGCGCTCTTACCGCACCCTTTCACCCTTACCTGTGCCCATTCCGAAGAAATTGGGCCATCGGCGGTCTTCTCTCTGCTGCACTTGTCGTAGGCTTTCGCCCCCCAGGCGTTACCTGGCACCCTGCTCTATGGAGCCCGGACTTTCCTCCCCTCCATCAGTCTCCCCAGCACAAGGCTAAAGGACATCAATGAAGCAGCGACTACCCAGTCAACTCCGAGGGCGGATTGTATAGAGAAAGATAGGTACTGTCTAGGCTCAAACAACTTCTGTGTTTAATTCACGCTTAAGCGTTTAATTATCCATCGATTTAAAACATCAAGATGCCGCTGGCTAATTAAGCAGATAGGTTTTCAAGCCCCCACTTATAAAGGGCATTTTTCTTAAGGTTATAAATTTCAGCCGCCAATGCGGCCGCTTTTTTCAGAGGCAGCTCTTTTGTCAAAATCGCTAAACTGCGCAACGCTTCGTCCGGCAAGCTATCGTCCACGCTTTCTCTGTAACCATGGATCAGTAACACCATTTCACCACGCTTGCGGTTCTCATCTTCATTAATCCAATTAATCAGTTCGCCTAACGGCAAACCTTGAATCGTCTCGAAGGTTTTGGTGAGCTCGCGGGCTAGCACCACGTTACGATCTGGCCCTAAGATAGCTAACATATCTTGCAGTGATTCGCTAATTCGGTGTGGTGACTCATAAAAAATACAGGTGCGTTCAGCCTTAGCGATCTCTAGGAATTTATCTTTACGCCCTTTGCTTTTCGGCGGCAAAAAACCTTCAAAACTGAAACGATCAGAAGGCAAGCCTGATGCACTGAGCGCAGTAATCACAGCACAAGCGCCCGGAAGTGGCACAACTCTCACACCAGCTTGACGACATTGATTGACAAGATGGTACCCTGGATCACTGATCAGTGGCGTTCCTGCATCAGAAACCAACGCAATAGATTGCCCTGATAATAATTTATCGACTAACACTTGTGCTTTTTGCTGTTCGTTGTGATCATGCAAGGCAAAGGTTTTAGTCTGGATATTGAAGTGAGCGAGAAGTCTGCCAGTATGGCGTGTATCTTCCGCAGCGATAACATCAACACTTGAGAGTACTTCAATGGCTCGCTGGGTAATATCACCCAAATTGCCAATTGGCGTAGGAACAATGTAGAGAGTTGGGATCTCTGCTGGCAAGGTTTTGCTATCTGTCATTTGTTTACCATCACTTCAACGATTAATATAGAGACAATTTTACACGGAATAACGAAAGAACTCATGGCTATGAAGAACCATCCGAGACTCAGTGTACCACGCTTATTCACGCCCGTTGCATTAGCAATGGCTTTGGCGGCGTGTTCGTCTTCACCGTCGACGCCCACCTCAGTCGATATTACGCAAGATCCCACCAAGTCAGCGCAAACTTACTTGATGCAAGCAGATAGTAGCCAAGGTTCACTGCAAAATGATTGGTTGATCATGGCTCTTAAAGCCGCCATTAACGAAAACAACAGCGAACAAGCGCAACTGTTGATTATGCGCTTAGCCAAACAGTCGCTCTCTGAAGCGCAACAAGCTGAATGGCAAATGGCTAAGGCGCAGTTGTTGAGTAATGCGGAACAGTTTTCACAAGCGCTCTCTCAGCTTAATTTTCAGGCTTGGTGGAAGCTAAGCCCTGAAACATGGGCTCAATACCATCAAATGCGCGCCGATATTTTTACCGCGCTCAGCCGCCCTTTTGATTCAAGTAGGGAGCTTATTGCATTAAGCACTTACGTTGATGATGCCGAGCAAGAAGCGATTGCCGATCAAATTTGGCTCAATTTCAATCACTATAGCGAACGTGAAATTACCCAATTAAATCCAGAGCCTAACGAAAACGTGCTCGATGGCTGGCTACAACTGGCTGTATATATGAAAACGCTCAATAGCAATATTCCGCAGCTGAAGAATACGCTCGAAAAATGGCTTGCGGAAAACAGCAACCACCCAGCGGCTCGTTATACGCCTAAAGCGATACAAGATATTTTAGCGCTGGAAATCATCAAACCCACTAACACCGCGTTGTTACTTCCTCTTTCCGGAAAGTTTGCCACGCAAGCTCAACTGATCCGTGATGGCTTTATCATGGCGATGATGAATGACCGTAACCGTGACCTCAATGCTACCTTGACTGTGATTGATACCAATGCCGAAGACGCCGCGCTCATAGACAAGCAATTGATTGAAAAAAACATTGATTTCATTGTTGGGCCACTCATCAAAGAGAACATCGAGAATCTACATAAGCTTCAACAAGCACGCTTAGCTTCTATCCCTACGCTGGCGTTGAATATTCCAGACAAAATTGAAGATCATCCTAACACTTGCTATCTTGCACTTTCGCCAGAGCAAGAGGTTGAACAAGCCGCTAAGTATCTGTTTAGCCAAGGCTATCAATACCCTTTAATACTCGCTCCTCAAGGTAATTACGGCCAGCGTGTAGTAGAAGCGTTTAACGCAGAATGGCAAAAATACAGCAAGAATAAAGTATCGGTGAACCTATTTGGTGATAAGCGTCAATTGCAACGCAACATTAACTCAGTATTTGGTCTACAAGATAGCCAACAAAATATCGCGCAAATGGATGCGTTGATGGGTATTGATTTGCAAAGCCTGCCCCGCAGTCGTCGTGATATCGATTCGGTTTATATCGTGGCTAACAGCGCAGAATTGACTTTAATTAAACCCTTTATCGAGGTCGCAATTAACCCTGACACTAAGCCACCTAAACTGTTCTCAAACTCTCGTAGTAACAGTGGTAACACACAGTATGAAGACCTCTCTGGTGTAACTTATAGCGATATTCCATTACTCATTCATCCCAATTCAATGCTGGATAATGAAATGAACCAATTGTGGCCAAAGAACTCCAATAGCGAGCGACGCTTACAAGCATTAGGTATGGATGCTTATCAGTTAATGATTGAGTTGCCACAAATGAAAGTCGTCGAGGGGTATAGTATCGATGGCAAAACAGGCACATTAAGTATTGATGAGCAATGCGTGGTACAGAGAGAGATCAGTTGGGCGGTGCATGGCGCTCTTTAGTCGCCGCGCAGTTGGTCAACAGTATGAAACTGCAGCCAAACACTATTTATTAGATTGTGGTTTGGCTTTTATTGAACAAAATTTCAATACCAAAGTCGGTGAAATCGACCTCATTATGCGAGATAAAAACACCTTAGTGTTCGTAGAGGTTAAATACAGGAAAAACCAATGTCATGGGCATGCCGCAGAAATGGTTACTACTGCAAAAATGGCAAAGTTGATGAAAACCGCAACTTTATGGCTACTGAAACATGGCCTATCGCCCTATGACACCGATTTTCGTTTCGATGTGATCGCCATCCACCAAGATGTGCACCACATTGAGTGGATTAAAAACGCAATAACTCAAGGATAAACGATGCTCGACAGCATTAAAGACAGTTTTACCGAAAGCATCCAAATTCAAATTGCGGCTGCTGAAGCACTACCCCATGCGATCACGCATGCTGCACAAGCCATGGTGGCAACGCTACTTAACGGTCATAAAATTCTCTGTTGCGGTAATGGTGGCTCTTCGGCCAATGCCCAGCTTTTTTCTTCTTGCTTACTGAACCGTTTTGAAACTGAACGTCCGAGTTTACCCGCCATTGCATTAACCGCAGACAATACCACGTTAACCGCAGTTGCTAACGACTATCACTACCAAGAAATATTCTCTAAACAGGTACGTGCATTTGGTCAACCTGGTGATGTTTTGTTGGCTATTTCAACCAGTGGTAACAGCAAAAACATCATTAAAGCGATGGAAGCGGCTGTGACTCGTGATATGACGATTATCGCTCTCACAGGCAAAGACGGTGGAGAAATGGCTGGTCTTCTAGGTGAAAATGATGTGGAGATCCGCATCCCCTCGCAGCGGACGGCTCGAATCCATGAAGTTCATATGGTCACCCTACACTGCTTATGTGACTTGATTGATCAAGTCCTTTTCCCTTCTCATGAAGAATAGACAATGAATAGATTAAAACTTTCACTCATTCTACTGTTGAGCTTTGCTGTATCAGGTTGTGCAGGAGTTATCCTTGCTGGCGCGGCAACAACAGCGAGCCTAGTAACAGACCCTCGAACCACTCAAGAAATTTGGAATGATAATAACATCGAATTTGAAGTAGCAGGTATCGCCAATAAAGCCCCCTTTAACGGAAAAACTCGCATTACGGCCAGTTCTTATCAAGGGATTGTCGTGTTGATGGGACAAGCTGAAAACTCCGGATTACTCAATGAGTTTGAAAATAAAGCACGTGAGACAAAAGGGGTCAAAACCATTCATAATCAAGTCAGAATAAAAGCGCCTTTATCAATTGGCGAAATCAGTAACGACAGTTGGATTACGACTAAAGTAAAATCAGCGCTGTTGGCCAATTCTGAACTGAACACAATCAAAATCAAAGTAATCACAGAAAATAGAGAAGTATTTTTACTTGGCTATGTCTCGGCAGAACAGGCTAATCTAGCCAGTGATATTGCTCGAAACATATCAGGCGTAAAACAGGTGATTAAGGCATTTCAATACAGCGAATAACCTCGGTTATCCTTTGTTTTTTTTAGAAAAAAAGCAGCGAATATCGCTGCTTTTTCGATCATGACTGCTTAATGTGTGAAAATGAGTTACTTAATGACTCTTAGGCTTGGTTTTCCCTTCGGCCGAGAGGTTTCTTGTGCTCGAGTCTCTAATAATTCCTCATCTTCTTGAGAAGCAACGCTTAACATCGGCTCTTGTTCAGATTCCTCTGTTATGCCCGCTTCTAGATAAGGGATATAGGCCTCTTCAGGTTCGAACATAGTACCTGCACCGTTTTCACGTGCATAGATAGCTTGCACTGCGTACAAGGGCACTATGACCGAATGAGGACGTCCGCCAAAGCGAGCATTGAACGTAATCGCTTCATTGCCAAGCTCAAGGTTACCTATCGCTCTTGGGGCAAGATTAAGGATAATTTGTCCATCTTGCACAAACTCCATCGGCACTCGTACACCTGTAAGAGTAGCATCCACAACAACATGAGGAGTCAATTCATTTTCTAATAGCCAATCATAAAATGCTCTAAGCATATAAGGTCGGCGAGGAGTCATTTGAGAGATATCCATCAAACTGCCTTAACGAACTAAACGCATCTCACGTTCAGCTTCTGTTAAAGAAGCCAAGAATGAATCACGCTCAAAAACACGATTCATATATACTTTAAGCTCTTTAGAGCCAGGACCAATCAGATCAATACCCAAAATAGGTAAGCGCCATAGTAATGGAGCTAAATAACAGTCAATGAGGCTAAACTCTTCACTCATGAAATATTCATATTCCGCGAACACAGGACCAAGAGTAAGCAGATCATTGCGTAATTTATTACGAGCTGCTTCTGACTCTTCCGCATTGCCCTTCACGACTTTCTCAGCCAGTGAGTACCAGTTTTTCTCAATACGGTAAATCATCAAACGGCTATTACCACGAGCCACAGGATAAACAGGCATCAGCGGTGGATGAGGGAAACGCTCATCTAGGTATTCCATGATGATCTTTGAGTCATAAAGAGCAAGCTCACGATCAACTAACGTTGGTACTGTCTTATATGGGTTTAGCTCAATAAGGTCAGCTGGCAGATTGGTTTCATCAACTAATTCTACTTCAACACTGACACCTTTTTCCGCTAGAACAATACGTACCTGATGACTATACATATCAGATGCACTCGAAAATAGCGTCATCACAGAACGTTTATTGGCAGCTACAGCCATGGAGCCCTCCAGCACACTTACAGATATAAAAACAATGGAGGCCAAGCCTCCATTGAAGATTCTAAAAATTAGAAATTAACGCCGCATGGTAGCACAATTAATGCACATCACGCCAATATTCTTTCTTCAATAGAACGACCACGATAGTAAATAGCACAAGGAATGCCATTACCCACCAACCTAAAGTTTGACGTTCAAGCTTGACTGGTTCTGCTGAATATTCAAGGAAGTTAACAATGTCACGGACCGCTTGATCATACTCACTTTGGCTCAGCTCACCCGTTCCATCAGACTCGGCACCAATAACAGCCTTGACTTCCTCGCCATTGACAAGATGAGTACCATAAACTGGTTGTGGGATCCCTTGTAGCTCTTCAAGCACATGGGGCATACCGACACTTGGGAATACGATGTTGTTTACGCCAAAGGGCCGGCTAGGATCGGCATAAAATGAGCGAAGGTAAGTATACAACCAATCTGTTCCTCGAACACGAGCCACAAGCGTTAAATCTGGTGGCGGTGCACCAAACCATTTCGCTGCCGACTTATCTGGAATCGCATTCTCCATCAGTTGACCAATTTTGGCATTCGGATCAAAGATCAAATTCTCTTTCATCAAATCCGAGGGAATATTCAAATCATTCGCTACACGCTCATAACGCTGGTACTGAGTTGAGTGGCAACCAAAACAGTAGTTCATGAATAGCTTTGCACCATGCTGCAGTGATGCTTGATCTGTTAAATCATTATTTGCTTTATCTAAATGTACATTTGCGCCAGCTGCCAAAGCAAGAGATGGAAGCATTGCAAACAAAATTACAATCCACTTTTTCATTTAAATGTCACCCTCTCTGGTAATGGTTTCGTTGCTTCATTTTTGCTGTAGAAGAACAACAAAACAAAGAACATGAAGTAACCAACGCTAAATATACGTGCAAGCATTGTGTAAGTGGCTGTCGCAGGTAACGCACCTAAAACACCTAACGCAATAAAGCAGATAGTGAACTGAATAATATTGATTAAGTGGAACTTACTACGATAACGGTAAGAACGAACCTTACAACGATCCAGCCATGGCAATAAGAACAACACCACAATCGATGCACCCATCGCAGCCACACCAATTAACTTATCAGGAACAGCACGTAAAATTGCATAGAAAGGCGTGAAATACCAAACAGGTGCGATGTGTGCTGGCGTTTTTAGTGGGTTTGCCGCTTCAAAGTTAGGCGGCTCAAGGAAGTAGCCCCCCATCTCTGGGTTAAAGAACAACACATAACAGAACAGGATTAAGAAACCGGCTACACCAATAAGATCTTTCACTGTCCCGTAAGGATGGAATGGAATCGAATCAATGATGTCGTATTTCTTGGTGTAGTAGTCGTGAAATTTAAACTGCGTTTTATAATCATCGCCCATCGACCCTTTTGGTACTTTGGTTTCGATACCGTCAGGGTTATTAGAGCCGACTTCATGCAGTGCTAATATATGGAGAACAATTAGCAACAATAAAACAATAGGTAAAGCAATCACATGCAGTGCAAAGAAACGGTTCAGAGTGGCACCTGAAATAACGTAGTCACCACGTATCCATAGAGTTAAATCATCGCCGATAACGGGGATTGCACCGAACAAAGAGATAATAACTTGCGCTCCCCAATAGGACATTTGTCCCCATGGTAGCAAGTATCCCATAAAGGCTTCGGCCATCAACACTAAGAAGATCAGCATGCCAAATAGCCATAGCAGCTCACGAGGCTTCTGATAGGAGCCGTAAATTAAGCCACGGAACATATGTAGATAAATCACCACAAAGAAAGCTGAAGCGCCAGTGGAGTGCATATAGCGCAGTAACCAACCATACTCAACATCACGCATTATGTATTCAACAGATGCAAAAGCCCCTTCACCTGATGGCACATAGTTCATGGTTAGCCACACGCCAGTGAGCAGTTGGTTAACAAGAACCAACATGGCTAACGATCCAAACAAATACCAAAAGTTAAAGTTTTTCGGCATTGGATATTCAGATAGGTGTTTTTTGTAAGCGTTCATTGCAGGTAAACGCTTTTCTACCCAATCAAGTAAAACTTGCATTATGCAGCCTCCCCGGTCTCATCTAATCCTATGACAATACGAGTATCGCTAAGATACATATATTGAGGGATAACCAAGTTTAGTGGTGCCGGAACACCTTGAAAAACTCGACCCGCCATATCAAATTTCGAACCATGGCAAGGACAGAAAAAACCAGATTTAACCCCTTGAACTTGTTCACTAAAAGAATCAGGCAAATAAGTAGGTGAACAGCCAAGGTGAGTACAAATACCCACAGCAACGAAATATTCAGGTTTAATCGATCGGTAAGCATTTTGCGCATAATTAGGCTGCTGCTGCTCATCCGATTGAGGATCTCGAAGTTGGTTTTCGATATCTTTTAGCCCATCGACCACTGATTGAGAACGACGAACAACCCAAACAGGTTTTCCTCGCCACTCAACACGAACCATTTGCCCCTCTTCAAGTTTACCGATTTCAACTTCAACGGGGGCTCCAGCCGCTTTGGCTTTGGCACTTGGGTTCCAAGATTTAATAAAAGGAACGGCGACAGCAGCGGCTCCTAACCCTCCGACAACGGCTGTTGTCGCGGTTAAGAAACGTCTGCGACCGTTATTTAAAGGCGCATTGCTCATCCAAACATTCTCCCATTTGCTCCCTGTGGATTATTATTATTCCGCTTATCAAGAGCATGGCTAACAAAATACGAATCTAGTTGTATTTATTTGATGGCAAATCATAAATAAAACCCTACTTTTTGACAAGATAAAGCTACCTTTTCGTAACATTCGTGAAGTAAATCGCACGTGAGGTCACAAAAGGAAGATTAAAGAGCAACAACCAAATGATGTGATTAAAAAAATGAGTGTTTGCTAACACCAAAAAACAAAAAGCCCGGTATAAATACCGGGCTTTTGAACCACAATCCAGTAACACTGGAAGCGAATCTTTTGAAAAAAGATTAACGCTTAGAGAATTGTGGTTTACGACGTGCTTTACGCAGACCAACTTTCTTACGTTCAACGCAACGAGCGTCGCGAGTAACGTAGCCAGCTGCACGTAGAACAGGACGTAGTGATTCGTCGTATTCCATTAGAGCGCGAGTGATACCGTGACGGATAGCACCAGCTTGACCAGAAATACCACCACCTTTAACAGTGATGTATAGATCTAGTTTCTCAGTTAGTTCAACTAGCTCAAGAGGTTGTTTAACAACCATGCGAGAAGTTGGACGACCAAAGTAAACATCAAGGCTACGCTTGTTGATTACAATGTTGCCGCTGCCTGGTTTAATAAAAACGCGTGCAGCTGAGCTTTTGCGACGGCCAGTGCCGTAGTATTGATTCTCTGCCATTTTCGAAATCCCCAATTAGATGTCTAGTACTTTTGGTTGTTGAGCAGCATGGTTGTGCTCAGCGCCAGCGTAAACTTTCAGCTTACGGTACATAGCACGGCCTAGAGGACCACGTGGTAGCATACCTTTAACCGCTAGCTCAATAACCATCTCTGGCTTACGAATAATCAGCTTGTCGAAAGTGATTGATTTTAAGCCGCCTGGAAATTCAGTGTGACGGTAGTAAGTTTTAGCTGCTGCTTTGTTACCAGTTACAGTAACTTTCTCAGCGTTTACAACGATGATGTAATCACCAGTGTCTACGTGAGGAGTGTATTCAGCTTTATGTTTGCCACGTAGGCGAGATGCAATTTCACTTGCTAGACGACCTAGAGTTTTACCCTCAGCGTCTACGATATACCAGTCGCGTTTTACAGTTTCTGGTTTAGCAACGAAAGTTTTCATGCTAATAATAACCCGTTAAATAAAATTTACACTAAAAGGAGCATTAAAATGCCCCCACTGTCTAAGAGTCCAAAGTTGCCCCTTCGAGCGTTTGGTTTCTCTCGGCCTCTCGTTTCACAGAAACAGGCCTGCAGTAACGGTGGGTCGCAGGATTATAGGGAAGTCAGTAGAAAAAATCACCTCTTTTTGAACAAAATCACGAATTTTTTATTTTGCTTTAAAAGTGTTCGGATTGAGCTAGGCCAGATGTTCCCTTGATAAATACTCATGACTTTGCATTTCAATTAACCGCGACTGACAACGTTTGAATTCAAACTCAAGTTGCCCATGCAGATACAGATCGTCCAGCGCCACTTCGGCGGAGATAATTACTTTTACATGTCGTTCGTAAAATTCATCAATCAACGCAATAAAACGCCGCGCTGCATCATCGATGGCGCGATCCATTTGCTTCACATCAGCCAGCAGTACTGTATGGTAAATTTTGGACAACTCAATGTAATCGTTTTGGCTTCTCGCCGTTTGGCATAACTGTTCAAATGTCGCATGTAAAATACCATCACTAGCCTTTACAACAGAGAGGGTGCGATGATTGATTTCAATCTCACTGCGTGCTTCTTTTTTCTCGTCACCAACCAATTGCCGATAGTAATGTTGTAAATTGTGGCTTGCTGCTTCATCCAATGGATAGTGGTAAATTTCCGCTTGCTCTAATGTTCTTAAGCGATAATCAATGCCACTATCGACGTTCAACACATGACAGTGTGATTCAATCAAAGCAATTGCAGGGAGAAAGCGTGCTCGCTGCAAGCCGTTGCGGTATAAGTCGTGCGGTGGAATATTCGATGTCGCCACTAAGATAATGCCGCGCTTAAACAGTGCTTGAAACAAGGTGCCCAAAATCATCGCATCGGTAATATCTGATACAAAAAATTCATCAAAACAGATAATTTCCGTTTCAGACTTTAAAATATCGGCAACCTTTTCTAAGGGCTCTTCAACTCCAGCCAGCGCCTTCAACTCATCATGAACTCGGTACATAAAACGGTGGAAATGCACTCGCATTTTGCGAGTGGTTGGCAGAGCTTCAAAAAACGTATCCATTAGATAGGTTTTTCCTCGCCCGACACCGCCCCAAAAATAGAGCCCTTTAGGTAAGTTAGGCTGTTCAGGTTGACGACCAAGCCATTTGGTCCAAACCGCGGAGGGCTTAACTGGTTGGTTAAGATAATCCTGAAACTGATGGTAGAGTAAATCCAGCGCATCGACGGCGCTTTCTTGAGCAGAGTCTCGTTGAAAACCGAGTTTTTTTACATCGTGTTCATATCGCTGTTTTGGTGTCATGACCGCCTACTGCACTAAAGAAAATGGAAACTGCTATTTCGTGTATTTCGCTTTATTGGCTAGAGCAGTCATAGTAACATGTCCAAGCGACGTGTGTAACCAACAGGTAAAAAACATGTTAAATAACAACAATAAGGAGCTGTTATGCCTTGGATATATGCCATTGTAGGCTTGCTAGTAGGGGCTGTGTTGGGAATGGTCATTTCACGATTGACTACGCCTCAATATAAAAACCAAAAGTCTCTACAAAAAGAATTAGATAACGCGAAATTTAGTTTGGAACAACAACGCCAAGAATTGTCGGATCATTTTGCTCAAGCGGCAGAAATACTCGATACACTAGGTAAAGATTATACAAAACTGTATCAACACATGGCCAAAACATCGTCTGAAATTCTGCCGAATATGCCAGAGCAAGATAACCCATTTATCAAAAAAATCGCTCTGCATAATGATACAGATAAAAGCAACGATGACATTTTGGAACAGCCACCGAAAGATTATGCCAATGGCGCAACAGGGCTTTTTAATACCCCTAAAAAAGAGATCATTCATTCTGCAGACGTGGTTAAGGTGAAAGCCGTTTAATCTGAATTCATGAACTTTATAAAGGTTTTTGAGTCATAAACCTCACGAGAGTGTTGAAGTTTTGTCTTTCGTACAAATATTAAACTTCGAACACAGTTATTCCAAAGGAGCTTATGATGAAAAAACCTTTACTTCTTTTAACCGCTCTATCGTTAAGTTTAAGTTCAATCATCACCCCACTACCCGCAATGGCAGCGCTACCCTTTTCTGTCAGTGGTGAGCCATTGCCGAGCTTAGCACCGATGCTAGAGCAAGTGACCCCGGCGGTTGTGAGTATCTCAGTTGAGGGAACTCAAGTCTCCCATCAACGTTTACCCGAGCAGTTTCGATTTTTCTTTGGTCCTGACTTCCCAATCGACCAATCGCAAGAGCGGCCATTTAGAGCATTAGGCTCTGGTGTCATTACTGACGCAGACAAAGGTTATGTTGTGACTAATTATCACGTCATCGATGGCGCTGATAAGATTCGCGTCAAACTATACGACGGCCGAGAATACGATGCGGAGCTCGTCGGTGGCGATAAAATGTCCGATGTCGCGCTGATCAAACTAAAAAAAGCAAAAAATTTAACCCAAATTCGTATCGCGGATTCAGACAAACTGCGTGTAGGTGATTTCACGGTCGCGATCGGGAACCCGTTTGGTCTTGGTCAAACGGTGACTTCCGGCATTGTTTCTGCGCTAGGACGAAGTGGACTTAATCTTGAAAACTTTGAGAACTTTATTCAGACCGATGCCGCGATTAACAGTGGCAACTCTGGTGGTGCCTTAGTCAATCTCAATGGTGAATTGATTGGGATTAATACCGCGATTCTTGGGCCGAATGGTGGCAACGTTGGGATAGGTTTTGCAATACCATCAAATATGATGAAAAACTTGACCGAACAGATCTTAGAATTTGGTGAGGTAAAACGTGGCGTGCTCGGTGTTCAAGGGGGTGAAATAACCTCTGAACTGGCTGAAGCGCTAGGCTATGAGTCAAGTAAAGGGGCGTTTGTTAGCCAAGTTATTAAAGATAGCGCCGCCGATAAAGCAGGGATCAAAGCGGGTGATGTCATCACAGCTATTAATGGAAAAAACGTTTCTACCTTCAATGAATTAAGAGCCAAAGTGGCAACATTAGGTGCAGGTAAAAAAATCACAATCGATGTTATCCGCGATGGTAAAAGCAAAACCTTCGACGTAACCTTGAGTGAAAACAACACCACAACTAAAGCAGAGCAACTGCACTCGGGGTTGACTGGTGCGGCACTGACCAATACGACGGATCAAGACCCAATCGCTGGCGTTAAAGTGACTGCTATAGAGAAAGGGTCAGCGGCAGAAGCGTATCAACTACAAAAAGAGGACATCATCATTGGTGTTAACCGCCAACGAGTGAAAAACCTCGCACAATTACGCGAAATTTTGGAGAAAAAGCCGAGCATACTTGCGCTGAATATCCAACGAGGTGATAGAACTATTTACTTGGTTATTCGCTAATTAGTGAGAATCGCTTGTCGAGTGATCAGGGCAGCATTTAAATGCTGCCCTTTTCTTATTCAATCATGTAGTGCTATTCTTCCTCTCTCAAGCTCAGGTGTAAAATAAGCTGAGTATATAGCGGGTTTTGTTTGGGGAAGATATGCTTAACTTTTTACTTCGTTCAGTGGGGCTTGGGCTTCTCGCTGCTATTGTTATTTTACTAGCGGTTCCCTCGCTACGTTCAAATGTTCTCCCGCAAATCGCGGCCGAAGAGTCTCCCAATGCGCTCTCTTTGCAAATTTCGTTTAACCAAGCCGTTCGCCGCGCCGCACCTGCTGTAGTCAATATTTACAACCAAAAATACACCGAAAGCGATCGCAGTAAACTGTCGATTCAAGGGTTAGGCTCTGGTGTAATTGTGAGCGAGAAAGGGTACATCATTACTAACTATCACGTAGTAGCCCAAGCCGACCAAATCGTAGCGGCCTTACAAGATGGCCGTCTCGCAGCAGCGCAATTAGTAGGCAAAGATCGACGCACGGATATCGCAATTTTGCGAATCGAAGGAACGAACCTTCCCGTTATTCCACAAAATCCCAATTACTCGGTGAAAGTTGGCGATGTGGTACTGGCCATTGGCAATCCATACAACCTTGGACAAACCACTACTTTTGGTATCATTTCTGCCACTGAACGTTCATCAGTCAGTACCGATGGACGTCAAGCTTTCATCCAAACTGATGCGGCCATTAATGAAGGCAATTCAGGTGGAGCTTTGGTCAACACTCAAGGAGAGCTCGTCGGTATTAACACGGCTTCGTTTCAACAAGCAACTGAAATGAAAACCGATGGTATATCATTCGCGATTCCTTACAAATTAGCCAATACCATTATGGAAAAAATCATTGCTGATGGACGCGTGATTCGCGGCTATATCGGTATTGATGGGCAAGATATTACTCCAGTAACATCTCGCCTACTTGGCAGTGAACATATTGGCGGCATAGTTGTGTTGGGCATTGACCCCAATGGCCCTGCGGAAACGGCTGGTTTTAAAGAGCGGGACATTATTCTAAAAATTGGCGGTAAAAAAATTAATGGTCGCAAGAGTGTGATGGAAATTGTCACTGACTTGCGCCCAGGTACCGTTGTCGATGTGCTCATCTTACGTAAGGGTGAAGAGATGACACTTCCCGTGACAATTGTTGAAGACCTACGCGAATAAAACTAAGCCACCAAAAACAAAACAAAGAGACATAAAAAAGCCCCCAACTCACGAAGGGGGCTTTTATTTATAGACTTTTACTCTTGCTCAAGATCTGAATCACTAAGTTCTGATTCAATCTCAATCGCAGTAACACGTTGTAACCCTCTCGGCAGTAAGCTACCTCGACGTCCACGCTCACCACGGAAGTTTTCTAGATCGCTGGCTTTTAAACCAAGTTTGCGTTTGCCGGCATAGAGCGTAATAGCCGCTCCTTGAGGCAAGGAGATTAAGTGTGACACAAACTCTTCACGCTCTTTGGACTTAGCCGCAGGAATATTGATTATTTTGTTGCCTTTGCCTTTGGTTAGCTGTGGTAAATCTTTGATTGGGAATAGCAACATTCGGCCCTGATTCGTGATCGCTAAAATGTCATCAGACTCCAAATTACCGATGGCCTGCGGCGTCATTACCTCTGAGTTCTCAGGCAAATTAACTAAGGCTTTACCACTACGGTTTTTCGACAGCAGTTCACCACCTTTACACACAAAACCATAACCGGCATCAGAGCCCACTAACCAGAGTTGCTCCTCTTCCCCCATCACTACTTGGCGAATAGACGAGCCCTCTGTGATGTTGAGACGACCCGTAATCGGTTCACCTTGGCTGCGCGCCGAAGGTAGCGAGTGAGCTTCAAGCGAATAACTTCGACCATCGCTACCCAAGAATACGACCTGTTGATTGCTCTTACCACAAGCATGAGCCAAATACTGGTCGCCGGATTTGTAGCTCAAACTTTGGCAATCCACATCATGCCCTTTGGCATGACGTACCCAGCCTTTTTCCGAAAGCACAACGGTGATCGCTTCACTTGGCACAAGGTCACGCTCAGTCAACGCTTTAGATTCAGCTCGCTCAATCAGTGGTGAACGGCGATCATCACCGTACTTCTCAGCATCCGCTTTGATCTCTTTCTTCAACAATGTGTTCAAGCGACGCTCAGAACCAAGCAACTGCTCTAATTTTTCGCGCTCTTTGGCAAGCTCATCTTGCTCACCACGAATCTTCATCTCTTCAAGTTTGGCTAAGTGGCGAAGTTTGGTATCTAAAATCGCATCGGCTTGAATAGCACTAATACCAAAACGGGCCATCAGTACCGCTTTAGGTTCATCTTCAGTACGAATGATTTCAATCACTTCATCAATATTCAGATAAGCAATGAGCAAACCTTCCAAGATGTGCAAACGCGCCATGACTTTATCAAGACGGTACTGTAAGCGGCGGCGAACCGTGGTGCGACGAAACTCAATCCACTCAGAAAGAATGGTCACTAAACCTTTCACTTCAGGACGATTGTTTAAGCCAATCATGTTCAAGTTAACACGGAAGCTTTTCTCTAGATCGGTTGATGCGAACAAGTGGCTCATCAACAAGTCACAATCTACGCGGTTAGAACGCGGCACAATAACAATACGCGTAGGGTTCTCATGATCCGATTCATCGCGTAAATCTTCAACCATTGGCAATTTCTTCGCGCGCATTTGGTTAGCGATTTGTTCGAGCAATTTAGCGCCTGAGACTTGATGAGGTAATGCTGTGATCACAACATCACTACCCTCTTTATGCCAAACCGCGCGCATTTTGATACTGCCGCGACCTGAGCGATATATTTTCTCAATTTCAATTCTGGGTGAAATAATTTCCGCTTCGGTCGGATAATCTGGCCCTTGCACGTACTGCATCACATCATGCAGTTGCGCTTCCGGGTTATCGATCAGGTGAATCGTCGCATCGGCAATTTCACGCACATTGTGTGGCGGGATATCGGTCGCCATGCCCACCGCAATTCCCGTGACGCCATTGAGCAAAATATGAGGTAAACGCGCCGGCAGCATTTGTGGTTCTTGCATTGTGCCATCAAAGTTAGGCTGCCAATCAACGTTGCCTTGTCCAAGCTCACCCAGTAAAACTTCAGCGAATTTAGACAGTTTCGCTTCGGTATAACGCATCGCCGCGAAGGATTTTGGATCGTCCGGAGCACCCCAGTTACCTTGACCATCCACCAGTGGATAGCGGTAAGAAAAGGGTTGTGCCATTAATACCATCGCTTCATAACAGGCCGAATCACCGTGCGGGTGGTATTTACCGAGCACGTCACCAACGGTACGCGCTGATTTTTTGTACTTGGCTGACGCCGAGAGTCCAAGCTCCGACATCGCATAAATAATACGTCGCTGTACCGGTTTTAAACCATCGCCAATATAAGGCAGTGCGCGGTCCATGATGACGTACATCGAATAATTGAGATAGGCGTCTTCAGTGAACTTACGCAGCGGCAGTTTCTCAACACCATCAAAGGTTATTTCAGTTGACATTTATTGCACCTCTGCCATATCGCCATAACGTTGCAACCATGCGCGGCGGTCATCTGCACGCTTTTTACCTAGCAACATGTCCATCATCTCATCCGTTGCTTCAGCATCATCAATGGTCAGTTGCACCAAGCGGCGCGTGTTTGGATCCATCGTTGTTTCACGCAATTGAAGCGGATTCATTTCACCCAAACCTTTAAATCGCTGGACGTTGATTTTGGCTTTTTTCTGGCTAAGTCGCTCTAAAATGCCCTCTTTTTCAGCATCATCGAGTGCATAAAAGACCTCTTTGCCGCAGTCGATCCGATACAAAGGAGGCATCGCAACAAAAATATGACCCGCTTTGACTAATGCTCGGAAATGTTTGGTAAATAAGGCACAGAGCAAGGTGGCAATATGTAAACCATCAGAGTCCGCATCTGCGAGAATACAGATTTTACCGTAACGCAATCCATCGAGATCGTCGTTATCAGGATCAATCCCAAGCGCAACAGAAATATCATGCACTTCTTGTGAAGCCAGCACTTGGTCTGCCGAGACTTCCCACGTATTTAAAATTTTCCCACGCAGTGGCATAACCGCTTGAAATTCACGATCGCGCGCTTGCTTAGCACTGCCGCCTGCTGAATCCCCTTCGACAAAGAAGATTTCCGTGCGGCTCAGGTCTTGCACTGAACAGTCGGTCAATTTACCGGGGAGCGCGGGGCCTGATGCGATTTTTTTCCGTACCACTTTTTTGCTGGCTCGCATGCGGCGATGCGCATTGGCTATGCACACTTCGGCAAGTAATTCAGCGAGTTGTGGTTTTTCATTCAGCCATAAACTAAAGGAGTCTTTTATTACACCTGAAACAAAAGCCGCGGTTTGACGTGAAGAAAGGCGCTCTTTGGTTTGCCCTGCAAACTGTGGGTCTTGCATCTTAACCGACAACACATAAGAACAGCGGTCAAAGACATCTTCACCAGTTAACTTAACGCCACGCGGCAACAGGTTGCGGAATTCACAGAATTCACGCATCGCATCGAGCAACCCTTGGCGTAAGCCGTTAACGTGCGTACCACCTTGTGCGGTAGGGATTAAGTTAACATAGCTTTCAGTGATCATCTCACCACCTTCAGGTAGCCAAATCACTGCCCAGTTGGCCGCTTCAGTTTCAGCGACAAACTCACCCGTAAATGGCTCTTCGGGCAATAAGGTGTAACCCTTTACGCCTTCTGCGAGATAATCTTTTAGGCCGTCTTCGTAGTACCAACGGTGCTCAAGATTGTTAACCTTATCACTAAAGGTGATCTCGAGCCCCGGGCAAAGTACCGCTTTAGCGCGCAAATTATTGATTAGGCGAGTCACTGAAAAGTTAGGCGAATCAAAGTAGCTGGTATCGGGCCAAAAGTGGACACTCGTCCCTTTATTACGACGACCACAGGTACCAGTTACCGTCAATTCCTCGACTTTATTACCGTGCTCAAACGCCATTTCATAGATTTGCCCATCACGGCGAACGGTCACTTCCACACGCTTGGATAGGGCATTCACTACGGAAATACCTACCCCATGTAAACCACCGGAGAACTGGTAGCTTTTGTTTGAAAACTTACCACCCGCATGCAATTTACAGAAGATAAGCTCAACGCCTGATATTTTCTCTTCAGGGTGAATATCAACAGGCATACCACGCCCATCATCGATCACTTCAAGTGATTGATCTGCGTGGAGAATAACTTGTACCTTGGAGGCATATCCGGCTAGCGCTTCATCGACACTGTTATCGATAACTTCTTGGCCTAAATGGTTAGGTCGCGCGGTGTCCGTATACATCCCAGGTCGGCGACGTACTGGTTCTAAGCCATTAAGAACTTCAATGGCCCCAGCATTATATTGTTCAGTCATAATACGGAATGCTTTTATAGATAAATGATTCGTTACTTTTTCGGCAGTTTATCAATGATGTACTTGTGATTAATTAACGACAACAACGCTGATTTTTCAGCATTACAAACTGCAAAAGTATAGATAGAACATAGTCTGGAAGAGCCTTGCTTATGTCAAGCGAGATAAGTAAGTTACAGGTAAAATTATGACTCCCCCCTCAATGAATCGGTCAGAGATCTAGGAATTCGATGATTTGTCGCGGATATCGCTCAAAGTTCACAAAACTATGATCGCCGCCAAATTCAACCGTCTGTTTTGCTCCCGCCAATTTAGCGACGGCTTGACGGTAATCTAAGACTTCATCACCCATTTGTTGCAACAACCAAAATGACGTGACGTCATTAATTTTAACCTCTAATGCTTTGAGCTCTTCAATATGTTTCGCCTCTAGCCGATAGTGCTCTTGCGTGTAGGGGTTGACTTGTTCGCCTAAAAAATTGACCAATAATTCATACGGTTTGATTGCTGGGTTTATAACCACGGCACGAAAACCAAACAAATGGTTTAACCAAATAGACAAATACCCGCCTAATGAACTCCCCACCAGCGCAATACGATATTGATCTTGATGTTGATGAATAAGATCAAGTAGATATTCCGCAGCTTGCGCGGGAAAACTGGGTAACTTAGGCACCATCACTTTGATATCAGGACGCTGCATTTGGCAATACTTCACCATCACTTGTGCTTTGTGCGACAGCGGCGAGCTATTAAAGCCGTGAATATAAAGCAGCATAGGTTGACGAGTAGGCATCTCAGTATCCATTAGCGTTAAAATCCGGTTGGAATGCGCCGTTAGCTAAACGTTTGACTTGAGTTTCTATTTGACCATCAGCAGATAGCGTCAATTCACGCCATCCTGGGGAAGTGCGATCCAAAGCAAAATCATCTGAATTGGGCTTAAATTGTACACAGGTCGAGGGAGTGGCCATCACTCGGACACCGTGGTGGAGTTTATCCATATTTTGATGAACATGACCACACAGGACGGCTTTCACATTGCGATGTTGCGTGACGATATTCCAAAAAGCATCGCTGTCTTTAAGGCTATGTTGATCGAGCCAGGCGCTCCCCACCAATAGAGGATGATGATGCAGCACAATCAAGGTGTGTCGCTGATGGTGCGTCGATAATTTTTCGTCAAGTAAAGCCAATTGTTGATCGCTCAGCCGTCCGTGCGGTACGCCCACCACTTGAGAATCGAGCATCACCATCTGCCAGTGTTCACCGAGTAATACATGCTCCGACTGTTGAATCTGCTCTGACGGGAATACGGCGCCCATATTGGGTTTAAAGTCGTGATTACCGGGAAGCCAAAAACAAGTTTTTTCTAATGAAGAAATACCACGAGAGAAACGAAGATAAGACTCAGCACTATGATCTTGCGAGATGTCGCCCGTGGCTAGAATTGCATCAAATTCAACACTTTGCGCGCAGATCTCTGCCACAACAGCATGAAAGCTATCTACCGTATTAACACTCAACAGGCTGCCATCATCCGGCGCAAACAGATGCGTATCGGTAATTTGTAGCAGCTTGATGCTGTCTGAATTGTCTAGAGTTGGCGACACGTTCAAAATTTATTAATCCAAATTGAATGACTAATTTTCATCTATGACGAAGACTAAATTGGAGCTCGGCTAATCCCGTGCTTTAAACAGAAAGTAAGCCAATCGCCTAAAAAGCGATTGATTTGCGCTTTCTCATCTTTTTGCATCATTTGTTCATTCGGGTAATCATAGCGAGCTTTGATCTGATTTATCCGCGCACTTGCACACACTTCGGAAACACGTGCATCGTGGTAAAGCCTGACAGACATCGACGGTAATGGAAATACTGAAACGTCATCACTCTGACAAATCTCCACTAAAGTTGTGTACTTTGTGACCTCTAGCACTTGTAATTGATAGGTCATTTGAGCAGCCTGATAACAGCGTAAGTCACCCACGCTCGGCTGACTTGGTAACAAAGCGTTCAATTTCGCGTAGTTAGTTTCGTACACACGCATTAATTCCGATAAATCAACGTGATACGGTTTTTTCAATGCTAATTCTGCCATTGCAATTGTAACTGTTGATAGTTTAGCTCTAACCATTGTAAAGCGATAATTGAGGCACCATTCTCAATTTGGCCATTTTTCACTAAGCGGTAAGCCTCTTCACGGCTCATGACATGAACGTTGATGTCTTCACCTTCATAGTCCAGCCCATGTACGCCTTTAGCTTGCGTTGCATCGATTTCACCAACAAAGACGTCAAGTAATTCAGAGCATCCCCCAGATGATGGATAATAAGAGCTAATTTTTTCGATTCGGTTCACTTCAATTCCCGCCTCTTCCATCGCCTCTCGACGAATAACCTGCTCGGACGTTTCATTAGGGTCGATGACTCCAGCAACAATCTCCAGTTGCCAAGGATGGGCGTGCTCTAGTGCTCCAACTCGAATTTGCTCTATAATCACGACTTCATCACGCGCAGGATCATAAGGAAGCATAGCCGCAGCATGACCTCTTTCAAACATTTCTCTTTCAATCTCCTCACTCCATCCACCTTCAAACAACTTGTGTTTAAAGCGGTATTTCACCATGCGGAAAAAACCTTGGAACAGTGTTTCTTTTGAAATGACGTCCACATCTTGGGGCGTAAAAATGTTGTACCGTTTGTCAGACTGCTGCATTTGAAACCTCGCTCAGTGAATCTCATAGTTTAATCATGGAATTCATCCATCACCAAGGATATTGCTCAACTTTTTATATAAATTTTATATTTATTTTTAAACGAGCATCGATTTTTATTGCACAGATGGACAGTTATGTGTAAAAAAGTGCAAAGTTTCGAGTGAATTACCACCAATTTAAGTTAAACTCCTTAAAAGTAACCTTCTTACATATTAAGGCAGGGAATAGGACCAATGAAAAAACTGCTTCCACTATTCATCAGCGCAGCATTAGGCAGCCTGAGTTCTTCAGTATGGGCGGATACTCTTACTGAAATCTATAATCAAGCCAAAGAAAATGATCCTCAGTTACTGAGCTCTGCTGCTCAACGTGATGCTGCATTTGAAGCGGTCACATCTAGCCGTGGCGATCTGTTACCACAAATCAACCTGACCGCTGGTTACAATATCAACCGCAGTGATATTGATGCACGCGAAAGTGATAAGCTCACAGCAGGCATCAGTTTCTCTCAGCAGCTTTATCAACGTTCAAGTTGGGTTTCTTTAGACACGGCAGAAAAGAATGCACGCAAAGCGGATTCTGCCTATGCGGCCACCCAGCAAGGTCTGATTTTACGCGTTGCACAAGCCTATTTTGAAGTGCTTCGCGCCAAAGATAACTTGGCATTTGTCCGTGCAGAAAAAGCGGCAGTGGCTCGTCAATTAGAGCAAACGAAACAACGTTTTGAAGTCGGTCTTTCTGCAATTACTGACGTGCATGACGCACAAGCGCAATACGATGGCGTGCTTGCTGATGAAGTTTTGGCAAAAAATAGCCTCACTAATAGTTATGAAACCTTGCGTGAAATTACCGGCCAAGAACATTCTGATTTAAGTGTGTTGGATACGAATCGTTTTTCAGCCAGCAAAACAACACAGCCGATTGATGCTCTGCTTGAAGAGGCCCAACAGAAAAATCTCTCTTTGCTGACCGCTCGTATTGCTCAAGATGTCGCGAAAGATAATATTTCATTAGCAAGTTCAGGGCACTTACCCTCACTGACTCTTGATGGCGGCTACAAGTACGGCGATGAAAGTAATAATAACAGCGGCTCTAAAGGCGATTATAACGATTTTAATGTCGGTATTAACCTTGCGGTGCCATTGTACACTGGCGGAAAAACCACTTCGCAAACCAAACAAGCTGAATTTGCGTACGTTGCTGCAAGCCAAGATTTAGAAAAAACGTATCGCAGCGTTGTGAAAGATGTACGCGCATTTAACAACAACATCAATGCCTCTATTGGCGCTTTACGTGCTTATGAGCAGTCAGTTATTTCAGCGAAATCAGCACTGGAAGCGACCGAAGCAGGGTTTGATGTCGGTACGCGAACTATTGTTGATGTGCTTGATTCAACGCGCCGTCTCTACGATGCGAATAAAAATCTCTCTAACGCACGTTATGACTATGTACTGAGCGTACTGCAATTGCGTCAAGCGGTAGGCACATTGAGCGAGCAAGATATTTTAGATATCAACGCTGGCTTAAAAGCAGACAGCTAAAAAAGTAAAAGCCGCTGACAATTCAGCGGCTTTTTTGTAGCGATTGGCTCATTTTATACAAAATGCCAAAGGATACGGCGCGATGTTAGCCTCTGCCGCCTTTAATTGCTTCAATAATTTCTGTGGTTGAGCAACCATCTTCAAAGTTCAACACTTTAACTTCTCCACCCGCCGCAATCACTTCTTCACCACCGGCGATATCTTCAGGTTTATAGTCACCCCCTTTCACCAGTAAGTTAGGTAGTACAGCCGCAATCAAACGCTGTGGCGTATCTTCAGAAAAAGGAACCACCCAATCAACAGCGCCTAAAGCAGCCAGTACCGCCATGCGGCGATCCGTTGTATTGACTGGGCGACCTGGGCCTTTCAAACGCTTAACCGACTCATCCGTGTTGACCGCGACAATCAGGCGATCGCCCAATTTGGCTGCGTGGTTAAGATAAGAAACATGTCCTGCATGCAAAATATCAAAGCAACCATTGGTCATTACCACCTTTTCGCCCTGAGCTTGAGCCACTTTTACCGCATCAATTAAAGCTTGTTCACTGATGACACCATAATCAGTATCTTTGCTACCATGAACCGCTTCCGCTAGTTCAATGGTTGAAACGGTTGAAGTGCCCAATTTCCCAACCACAACACCCGCCGCTGCATTGGCCAATGCGCACGCTTCATCAAGTGGTTTACCTGCCGCAACTGATGCCGCCAGCACTGAAATCACCGTATCTCCCGCGCCCGTTACGTCATACACTTCTTTGGCTAACGTCGGTAAATGGAATGGCTTCTGGTTGCGCTGTAATAGTGTCATGCCGTGTTCGCTGCGAGTCACCAACAGTGCGCCAAGATCAAACTGTTCAATCAAGGCAAAGCCTTTTTCTACTAGCTCTTGCTCTGTTTTTACTTTGCCTACGACCTGTTCAAATTCAGACATGTTCGGTGTGAGCAATGTTGCGCCACGATAACGTTCGAAATCGGCTCCTTTAGGATCGATAAAAACGGGAACGTTGGCTGCACGTGCTTTTTGGATCAATTGCTGCACATGCTCTAGTGCGCCTTTGGCGTAATCGGACAAGATCACCGCTTTCACTTTCGGTAACGCCAGCTCCATGCGAGATAAAATCAGTTCTGGATCGGTGTTCTCAAACTTATCTTCGAAATCCAAACGGATCAGTTGCTGGCCTCGGCTTAGCACGCGTAATTTTGTAATGGTTGGATAATTTGGCAGAGCAACAAAATCACAACTCACTTTCAACGCTGTTAACGTTTCAGTCAGAACCTTCGCTGGCTCATCCACGCCAGTTAAACCAACAATGTGCGCATGGCCGCCCAGCGAAGCAATGTTCATTGCAACGTTTGCCGCGCCACCTGGACGTTCTTCGCTATTCTCTACTTTTACTACAGGAACGGGGGCTTCTGGTGAGATGCGACCGGTTGGACCATACCAGTAGCGATCAAGCATCACATCGCCAATAATCAATACACCTGCATCATTGTAGTCAGGTAGGATTGGTTTCATTGTGGATCTCCAATTTTTGTTATTGCGCTGAGTGTAACACAGCTCATTGAGTCTCTAAAACACTCAACCTAGCCACTGCTGCCAAGCGTTTGTGACTCGTTTTCGCAGGTCAACAAACTTACTTTCGTCAACATCCGCATCCAAGTTAAGCAAGTTTCGATGATGGATCTGATTGCGCATCGAAGTATAGGCATCGGTGAGAGCCTGCGCTTGTTCTTTGTCCATCACACCTTGGTTCAGTAGTGACTCAAAAATGCGTACGTTGTCTGACCAAAACGTCAATTTTGGCTTTTCATGGCTAAAACGCAGCACTAGATATTGAGCTAAAAACTCAATATCAGTGATGCCACCAGCATCTTGTTTAAGCATAAAGCGGCCACTTTTCTTCCCCCCCAAATGATCGCGCATTTTTATCCGCATCGCGACTACATCATGCTTGAGCTTGGTTTCATCTCTTGCCAATGACAAAATCTCATGGCGGGTGCGATGGAAAGCCTGTTGCAGTGGCTCATCACCATAAATCATTCGAGCTCGAACTAAGGCTTGGTGTTCCCACGTCCACGCTTCATTGCGCTGGTATTCATCAAACGCTTCAGCGGGGCTAACTAACAAACCGGACGCTCCAGACGGGCGCAAACGAGTATCAACTTCATACAAAATACCAGAAGCGGTACGAGTAGCAAAAATGTGGATCACGCGCTGGGCTAAGCGCAAATAAAACTGACGGCCATCAATCTCTTTTGCGCCATCAGTGTAACAATCCACTGGGCAGTCATGGAGAAACACGATATCAAGATCGGAATTGTAGCCCAACTCCCAGCCCCCCACTTTGCCATAACCAACAACTGCAAACCCTTTACCATCCCTCTCTTTTAAATGAGTGGGTTGGCCGTATTTTGCACTGACTTGCTGCCAAGCTTGGTTGATCACCGCTTCAACGATGGCTTCAGCAAGGTAAGTTAAGTGATCGCTCACTTTCATCACAGGCAACGCACCGGCAATATCAGCAGCAGCAATACGCAAAATGCAGATCTGCTTAAATTGGCGTAATCCTTCCATTTGCTGCTCCATATCCTCTTCGGGAATACGAGCAAGAAAATCACGCAGTTCAGTTTTATAAGCGGACAACTCCATTGGATTATAGAGATGCTGCGGGTCGATAAGTTCATCGAGTAAAATAGGGTAACGACTAAGCTGTTCCGAAATCATCGGGCTTGCGGTGCATAAACGCACCAGTTGCGTCAATGCCGCAGGGTGTTCATCTAGCAGCTCAAGGTAAGTGGTTCGAGTCACAATTTTGTACATCAAATGCAGCACACGAGGTAAGCCAAACTGCGCATCTGGGTGAATGAAAATCGCTTGGAACAGTTTTGGCATCAACCGGTTTAATACATCTCGTCCGCGTGGGCCCAGCGTTTTTTTCGCCAAATCCTCTTTAAATTGGATCAATACATGCACCATGCCGGCAGGATCATCACAGGTAAGCTCTTGTTGAAAAATCGTTTCAAGCACATCTGGCTTGTGCGCCATATCCCACAGCTCGTGAAAATGTTTAGCAACGCACTGGTCATCTTCTTCTTCATCATCGCCAATCAGAGTTGCAAATACTTGATGTACTTTGGTCATGTGTTGATGCGTTTCGTGAAGCAGCGTTACCCAGTCAGTGCATTGCATTGCAACGGCTAAGCGAAGTTGATCCAGTTCATTGTCTGGCAAGGTTTGCGTCTGCTTGTCGGCCATCGCTTGCAATAGGTTTTCAAGGCGACGTAAAAACAGATAAGCTTGTCGTAAATCGGCCACTTCTTGCGGTTTGAGCAGGGCAAGTTCTTCTATTGCAACCAGTGTTTCTAATAGTCCACGCTGACGTAAACTGGGTTCTCGTCCACCACGAATTAACTGAAATACTTGTGCGATGAATTCAATTTCGCGGATCCCGCCTGCGCCTAATTTGATGTTGTTATGCAGCCCTCGACGTCTCACTTCGCTGCTGATCATCGATTTCATACGGCGCAGAGATTGAATGGCGCTAAAATCGATGTAGCGGCGGAACACAAATGGTCGCAGCATTTGACGCAACTCTTGGTACTGCGAATACATTTCCCGCCCCATTACTCGAGCTTTGATCATCGCATAACGCTCCCAATCACGCCCTTGCTCTTGGTAATAATCTTCGAGCGCCGCATAGCTCATCACCAGTGGGCCACTTTCACCAAAAGGACGCAAACGCATATCAACTCGGTAGCAAAAACCGTCAAAGGTATGTTGATCCAACGCTTTAATGATTCGCTGGCCTAAACGGGTAAAAAATTGCGCATTCGCGATGCTGCGGCGAGCGCCTTGTGTTTCACCGTTTTCAGGATAAGTAAAGATGAGGTCGATATCCGACGAGAAGTTCAACTCACCGCCACCTAACTTGCCCATACCGATGATCAGCATAGGTTGTGCTTCACCTTGGTCGTTAGTTGGCGTTCCCCACTCGAAGCAGCAAACAGCGTACTGCCACTGGTAAGTCTCAAAAATGAGTGCTTCCGCCAGTGCTGAAAGATGTGCAAGGCTCTCTTCTAACGTCCAACTGGCGGTGAAATCTCGCCAAGCGATGTACACCATTTCACGGTTACGAAACTGACGCAAAATACGATGCCCTGACATTTCATCTTTGCACTCTTCTAGCTGTATAGCGAGATCGTCTCGGTAATGCTCTAGCCTTGACTCTCCCGCCAACATTTCTGGTAATTGCATACACAACCATTCATCTCGCAATAATGCTTCATTGATAAACTGGCTCATCCCGACCACATACAACAGCTGTTTTTTCAATGGCTCGGACCACTGTGCAATGCTCGGTTGTTGCTCTAGCAAATGTTGATAGGTTGTGTGCGCAAAAGCGTGAAGTGATGAAGGCAGTAACATGAGACATCCTTGTGAATTGAGACCAATGCAGTCGCTAGAAGGCTATTTATAGCAAACTTATATCAATAAAAAACGCCCAACAACAAGAATTGTGGGCGTTGATTAAAGGATCGAATTTCTACAGAGTTAGACTTTGAACATCGTGATTTTCCGATCTAACTCTTCGGCGTTGCTTTGCATGATCTCTGATGTTTCAAGCAACTCACCAACCACCGTTACTGAAGCTTCAACGAGCTCCCTCACATTGGTTAGATTTTGGTCCATTTCCTGAGCCACGCTAGTTTGCTGGCCAGCGGCCGTTGCGATTTGGATATTCATGTCATTGATCCGTTGCACTTGATTCACAATACCATCTAATTCAGTGCCCGCATTCGTAACCAGCTCAACTCCTTCAGCCGCTTCAACTACACTTTTTTCCATTAAATCAACAGCTGAATTGGCACTATTTTGTAATTGAGAAATCATCTCCTGGATCTCAATCGTCGCTTTTTGGGTGCGCTGCGCTAAGTTACGCACTTCATCGGCTACCACCGCAAAACCACGCCCAGCTTCACCAGCCCGAGCCGCTTCAATAGCTGCATTGAGCGCGAGTAGGTTGGTTTGTTCGGAAATACTTTGGATGGTTCCAACAACACTGCCAATCGCAACCACTCGTTCTTCAACTTGGTTGACGGCTTGCGCTGATGCCGCGATATCCTTCGATAGCTCACTCATCTTAGTGATGGTGCCTTTAACAAAACGCTGACCAGTTTCTGCTTGACCTGACGCTTGCTCGGTTAGTGCTGATGCATTTTGTGCATGCTCTGCGACCGTTTGCACCGTGGATGTCATTTCACTCATGGCGGTGGCCAATTGGTCAATTTCGTTAAACTCTTCTTGAGCCGAATCTTTGGTTTCTGACATGCTGATGGTCATGACTTCGGTAAGTGACGAAAGCTCTTGTGAGGCATCCACTTGCATCTTAATGACGTCTTGCAACTGGCGGCGGGTTTTCTCAAGCTCTCGCGCAACGTCGCCGTACTCATCTTTACATTCCATATTAATCGGTGTGGAAAGATCACGACTTGCCATCAACTTAATTGAATCACTTAAATATTGTGTTTGGCGTAGCATGACTTTCGCTGCGGCGAGTAAAAGCACAACAAAAACGATGATCATGAATGCCGTTTGCCATACTACTTGAGTCAAATAAGCATCATAGTGTTGCTGAGCGATTTCGGTATTCTGAGTTGCTGCAAGCAGTGATTCGTAAAAAGTACGAGCATCCCAAAGCTGCTTTGCGATGATCAATACTGTACTAAACACCATCAGCATAACCATTTTAGGAACGAGACGAATATCGGTAATCAAACGTTCCCATGGCTTAAATGCCATTGTTGCCATTGTCAGTTCTCCACTATGTCTTATATGTTGAAATTTCGGTAAGTAAGCAAACTCAAAAACTAAAAAGCTATTTATTTTGAGCTTCGTATGAAAAAAGATGATATCAAAGATGAGACAAATCCAATGTGTTTATTGTTGCTGATCCACTCACTCATGGCATTATTTGTGATCTCAGGCTTGTTGTTCATCCCTGTCAATCATGATACCTGTTAGGTTTCTATCGACCCTGATTTTTTGAACTGTAGTCGTTTCGTTGTGCAACCTGTTGGAGATTTGATCTCATCCACAAATCAATTGCAATTAATGAAACTAAATGAGCAGAGACATAAAAAAAGAGACACCGCAGTATCTCTTTTTCATTTTGGCTGTGAGCCATGTTGATTAGCGACTTTTACGCCAATAAGGCTCGGCTTCAATGCCAATTTGTCGCGTCTGCTCCATCGCATGAACAATGGAGTTTTGTTGACGAATCAGCCATCGCTTGAGTTGTTCTTGTTCGTCTTCTTGCAACTTGTCGATCAAATTCTCTAGCGGCTTGAGCATTAATAAATCATCTATTCCTTGCAGTAAATCAGCCCAAGGGAGACGGAAGTTTTTGCGTTCTTCAATATCATAAAGGCTCGCAAAACCGATGCCAGTGTAGAGATTACGCATTAAACGATACTGCTGATTAATATACTCTTGAGGGCTTAGCTCAACTTTAGGAGGAAAAGCTTCCATTAACTCGGCCCATGTGCGATCCAACTGCTTCACCGAAAACGAACCGACGTTACGCGCCATTTTTTCTCTGGCTTTATCGTCCAAGAAGGGTTGCCATCCACGGCTCAAAATCCAACGACTGAGATCAAGCAGTAACCCAGTATAACGCGCCGAACTGAGCAGCTTTAAGTTTTCTTCCCGAGTGGGTAGTGCCTCTTGCTGCTCTTTTAACTCGGCGATGATAAATTTACGAGCGTCCAGTTTACGCAGTGCGTGGCCTTTATCTTCAAGCAGGTTTGTTAGGTAGTCATGAGTTTTTAACCACGATAACTCTTGCTCCAACCATTTCAATTCCTGACGTAAAATAGCGCTGGCGCGACGTGGCACAATGCCGCCATAAATGCTCAAGATCTGGCGTAAAAAACTGGTGGCGTGGCTTATCTCATGTAACGCCGGAATTGAATCGCGCTCGGTGTAGATCTGTTCATGGTGATGCCAATGGGATAATGCATGCTCTAGCGAGTGAATAAAACACTCTTCCACGCTGTCAGTACTGACTGTATTGACCAAGGTTAAGGCGTGAACTTCATCACCTTGATAACCAGACGCAAGACGATAGCCTCGCGCCGCTTTACTCAAGTTACCCAGACGCATACCACCGTGCTCACAAAACTGGCGAGCTAACGTAAACAAGGCATCCGTTTGCCCCGATTTCAACTCCAGCTCCACTTCGCAGATAGGTTCTTGTTTTTCACCTGCAACAACAAAACCTTGATCGAAAGCCACTTCAACTTGGCTGCCATCGGCCATGCCAATCAGCCACTGCTCGCGTGTGAAGTTGGTCGAAAATAGAGGCATCAGTTCAGATTGTAAGGTCGTAATATCTTTACCTTGTGGCCATATATCTTCCGGATGAAGCGTCAAGTTCGGTTCATTGCTGTTGTGCTCAGCATTGTATTCTGGTCTTTGGTGCAACCCTGCAACGACTCGACCCGCCGTTTTAACAGTTTGAACATACACATCATCAAAGCGACGAATACGAAGCCCTGTGTCGTGTTGACGCAACCAGTTGTCAGGTGTATCGAAGTAAGTGTTCCCTAACGCTCGACAACTGTGCTGAAGTACTTTGATTTCAGAGATCTTGTAACGCAAAATTTCCGAAAATTCTGGTGAAACAAAAAACTTCAGTTCTATCTCGGTTTCCATAACTAACCCTTTCAAAGCAGATAGCGAAAGAATATGGCCTAATGCACAGTGGGGCAAGTAACAAATATCACCGGAATGATGATCTAAAACAGTTTTAATGAGAGATTTAATGGGTTAACATGCGCGCCTTTATAGCCATCGCTCAACATTTCGCCATGAATGGTGTATGTTATTTTAAGGTTATATTTTTTAGGTTGAACGACCATGCCAGTAAATACAATTATGGGGTTATTTGCAAAGTCCCCTATAAAGCCTTTGCAGCGCCACGTTGTGTGTGTGAATGAATGTTGCTCTCACTTAGTCAATTTCTTTGAAGTTTGTTCAAAGGGTGACTGGGAGAAAGCAGGTGAAATTCGAGCCCAAATTTCTCATTTAGAGAAAGAAGCGGACGTACTCAAGCGTGAAATTCGTCTTAAACTACCACGCGGTTTATTTATGCCTGTCGATCGTACTGACATGCTAGAGCTGTTAACTCAGCAAGATAAACTGGCCAACCTTGCAAAAGATATTGCAGGCCGTGTCTACGGTCGTCAATTGATCATCCCAGAGCCTCTTCAAGAAAACTTCATTGCCTACGTAAAACGCTGCCTTGATGCAGCAAATCAAGCGCAAAAAGTGATCAATGAGCTCGATGAGTTATTGGAAACAGGATTTAAAGGTCGTGAAGTCACACTGGTGGCGGAAATGATCAATCAACTGGATGTGATTGAAGATGACACCGATGCGATGCAGGTTCGACTCCGCCAACAATTAATGGCTATTGAGTCGAAAATGAATCCGATCGATGTAATGTTCTTGTACAAAATTCTAGAATGGGTGGGCGGCATTGCCGATCAAGCTCAGCGCGTTGGCGCTCGTCTTGAACTAATGCTTTCTCGCTCTTAAATCAGTAAGTTAACCAAATAACGAAGAGCAAAACTTGATCCATCAGCTTAGGCGTTGATTATTTTCTCCGCTGATGGTTTTGACTCGCTTCGAGAAAATGAGTCCAGTTATGCTCCGCTTGTTATCAAAAGACTAGGTATTACGATGGATATCCTTGCGAACTACGGCACTGTCCTGATTCTTGTTGCAGCCGCTTTTGGCTTCATGATGGCGATTGGTATTGGTGCAAATGATGTTGCTAATGCAATGGGAACTTCAGTAGGCTCAAAAGCGCTAACCGTAAAACAAGCTATTATCATTGCGATGATTTTTGAATTCGCTGGTGCATATTTAGCGGGTGGTGAAGTAACCGAAACCATTCGTAACAGCGTCATCGAACCCGCACTTTTCGCTCACCAACCCGACGTTCTTGTTTATGGCATGATGTCTGCACTTCTCGCTGCCGGAACATGGTTATTGTTGGCTTCATACATGGGTTGGCCTGTATCAACGACTCACTCTATCATCGGCGCCATTATCGGATTTGCCTGCATATCTGTCGGCCCAGAAGCGGTTGATTGGGCCTCAGTAAAAGGCATCGTAGGCAGTTGGATTGTCACTCCAGTCATTTCTGGTTTGTTCGCCTACTTAATCTTCGTCAGTGCTCAACGATTGATTTTCGATACTGAAAATCCACTGATGAATGCCAAACGCTTTGTTCCTATTTATATGTTCATCACCACTATGGTGATCGCACTGGTTACCATCAAAAAAGGCCTTAAACATATAGGCTTACACTTGAGTACCGGTGAAGCATGGTTATGTTCTGCGGCGTTATCAGGCCTTGTTATGGTCGGTGGTTACTACTACATCAAGAGAAAATTTGCCAACCGCGAAGAAGACCATGGGTTTTCCGGTGTTGAGAGCATCTTTAGCGTATTGATGGTGATCACTGCGTGTGCAATGGCTTTTGCGCATGGTTCAAATGATGTAGCTAACGCGATTGGTCCTCTGTCTGCGGTGGTTTCAACTGTTGAAAGCTTGGGTGCTGTTAGTGCTAAAAGCTCAATTGCTTGGTGGATTTTGCCACTGGGTGGTTTTGGTATTGTGGTTGGCCTAGCTACCCTTGGTCACAAAGTGATGGCGACGGTCGGTACGGGTATCACTGAACTGACGCCAAGCCGTGGCTTTGCCGCTCAGTTGGCAACAGCGTCAACGGTCGTATTGGCATCAGGTACTGGCCTTCCAATCTCAACCACACAAACACTTGTTGGTGCGGTATTAGGGGTTGGTTTTGCTCGTGGAATTGCGGCATTGAATCTAGGTGTGGTGCGTAATATCGTTGCTTCATGGATTGTCACCTTGCCAGCAGGCGCTTTACTTGCGGTCATTTTCTTCTATGCCCTGCAAGCAATATTTGGCTAATACAATAAGTCAATAGATTGTAAGTGCAATGTCATTAATTGACTCAAACGCACAGAAAGGGAGGCTTAGCCTCCCTTCTTTGTTGCACCAATCAACGAAACTTCTTAATATTTGTCGAAAGCATTTTAATACCTCATTTGATAGCTAAAGGACTTATCGTGAAAAAACTGATCTGCATGGTTTTACTGACCATGTTGGCTGCGCCAACGTTTGCGCAAGACCGCTATATTGCGGACAAACTCTTTACTTATATGCATTCAGGTCCAAGTAACCAATTTCGCATTCTCGGTAGCATCGATGCAGGAGACAAAGTAAAGCTGCTTGATGTTAATAACGATACTGGTTATAGCCAAATTATCGATGAGAAAGGCCGCACGGGTTGGGTTGAAAGCCGTTTTGTCATTCGCCAAGAAAGCATGGCGATGCGTTTGCCGAAATTGGAGAGTGAGCTGGCCGAAGTGAAAAATAAATTGGCCAATGCAAAGCAAAATGCAGACAGTGAAAAAGCCGGATTGGCCAATTCATTAGAGGCTCGCAATCAACAAATTTCAGAGTTAGAACAAAACTATAGTGATATCAGTAAGCAGCTCACTGATTCACAAACTGAAATTCGCGAACTGCGCGCTAAGCTGGATACTCAGAAAGAGGATCTACTGCTTAAATACTTTACTTATGGGGGCGGCGTAGCGGGTATTGGTCTGTTACTTGGACTAATTTTGCCACACATTATCCCACGCCGTAAGAAACACCCTTCTGGTTGGGCATAATCTCCCTAACAGACTGGATCTATCACTTGAAAAACGGTCACCAGAGAAAGGTGACCGTTTTTTTATCCTTTCCAATCATAAAGAGCTGGGATTTCAATCAATTCACCATCGAAACGTATCAAGGTTGATTGCGGATTGATCTCGACTAATTGCACGCCATTCACCACATCATCGCCTACCTTTCGCTCTACGCCATTAATTTTTACCCATCGTTTATCTGTGCGACTTGAATAAACGTGAGTCTGGAAATTCAGCGCTGGGATACGTTCTGAAAAGGTATCAAGATGTTCTGTGAGCAGAAGATGATCTTTTGATGTGTCTCCTACAAGTACGACTTGATCTTTGCCTTGAATCGCCAACTCGACTCGTTGTACCAATTCCGGGGATAATTGACTTAAGTCGAGATCATTAAGGCCAAACTCCTGATCTGCGTTTTTATCTCGCGGCTCACGAGTCGTCAACTGAGTATCATGTAAAGGAGTAAGTGGCGGCGTAGAGCTTGTCTCGGTAAGTGTTTTCACTCGTGGTGTATTGGTTTGTAACTCACCAAAGTCAGGGTATTCCAGAACTTGGTAAGCCCCCTCTTGTTGCACAACTTGTGGCGCATTGCGCTTCAATTGTTCTAGCTCATCGATTCGAGCTTGGTATGAATGATAAACAAGATAACCGCAACAGAGTAACGATGGAGCAAACAACACGGTAAGCGATGATTTCGAGCACCATGAAGATGGCAAGGATTGATTAAACACTGCCACATGAGAAGAGTGAGGTAAGCTTTTGCTCTGGTGGCTAAGCTCTGATTGCTCTAATGCTTTAAGCACTTGCGACATTATCCTTGCTCCTTAGTAATGAGAAGACGAGGTGCGTTGTGTTGAGTCAATAGCTCAAGCCGACTGATCGTGCGAGCCCCAGCAATACCATCGCTGTCCATTTTCTGCCAGCGCTGGAAAAACGCTACTTTGCGCTTTACCTCACCATCAAATTGTTGATGCCCTGTGGCTTGCTCTCCAAGTAACTGAGACAATTTTTGGTCAAGCAGTTCAACATCATCTCCTTGCATGCCCTGTTTCAACGTTCGGAGTAAATCGTGCTGCCAAATGTAGTGATATTCTCCTGTCCATACGTCATTGAGCTGACTTTGGTTAATTTGCACATGCTTTCCTGCCATTAACAATTGCACCTGCTCAGCATTGATCTGGTACAGCACCGCATAAGCTTGTGTTTGCTCCGCAGCTAAAGTAAGCACCACTGGCAAATTTAACTGCTTTAATTGGTTGAAATCACCCTGCATACGCTGACATTGAAAGCGTCCTTGTGCTTGAACATCACAAAAACTATCGGCCAAAGATGCACTGTAACCCCAAACTTTATAAAGATCGCTAATGGCCGCTTCCAATGCCTTCGAGCGTTCTAGATCTTGTTCCAATTGAGCACTGATCACCACTTGAGTGATCGGTTTAGGTAATTCAGGGGAAGGCAACGCAAAGCGCATCATGCGATCAATCCATGGCGGGCTAAGCCACGCCATGAACACCGCTAACACTAAACCCGCAATGAGAGGAGAGCGATACGATATTGAAGACGGTACGAGGCGAGCATGAGGCGACTGATAGACCGAGGACTGAAAATTCATGACCTCTTGACCCGCGGTACGCACTAATTCAAATGAGAGCGCTTTCACGCCCTGCTGATAGGCTAACTTGAAACTCGCATCGCACACTAAGTTAATTAAACGCGGAATACCGTGGGTCTGTTCTGCTATCCATTTGATACTTTTCTGATCAAACCAATCCTTGTGACCGCCAGCTAACGCTAAACGAAAGTGGATGTACTGCTCTGTCTCTTGAACATTGAGAGGCAGCAAGTGATAACGACCGGTAATACGTTGCGCAAGTTGGCGTAATTGAGGTAATTGCAATTTTTGTTGTAACTCGGGCTGACCAATCAGTAAAACCTTAAGTAACTTACGGCTCTCCGTTTCAAGGTTAGTCAGTAGTCGCAACTGTTCCAGTACATCGGCGGCCAGATGCTGCGCTTCATCTATCACTAATAGCGTCTGTTTCCCTTGCGCGTGGTTATGCAGTAAATGATGATAAATTACTTGGCTAAGCGCTTTTAAACTCCCTGACGGTGGGTAAGACAGCGCAAACTCATCACAAATCGCTTCAAGCAACTCGATGTTCGAAAAAGTTGGATTTAAAATAAACCCCGCCTGAGTACTATCATCGAGTGCCGCAAGCATCGCTCTTGCGATGGTTGTTTTGCCAGTCCCCACTTCACCAGTTAATAGCGCAAAACCACCACCATCACCCAGCCCTGCTTGTAAATGTTGCATCGCTTCACGATGACGATGGCTCAAAAATAGGTAACGAGAGCTCGGTACAATTGAAAATGGCGGCTCGGTAAATCCAAAAAATTCCTTATACATTCTCTCGTCTCTATCATTTCACTGTGATGAAAAGTACCATTACTAACATCAATCGCCAATGGCGTTTCAGCATATTTAAGGTAATCCGGTGCAAGTATACTTAGTTGGGGGCGCGGTACGCGATCAGTTGCTCCATATTGATATCTATGACAAAGATTGGGTTGTAGTAGGCAGCAGCCCAGAGCAAATGCTGGCCACTGGTTTTACTCCTGTAGGAAAAGATTTTCCCGTATTTCTTCACCCGAAAACGAAACAAGAGTATGCCCTTGCTCGCACTGAGCGCAAAACTGGCGCTGGCTACACAGGCTTTGCCTGCTACTACGCACCCGATGTGACTTTGGAAGAGGATCTCGCCCGCCGCGATCTGACCATTAACGCCATTGCACAAGATAACGCTGGTAAGCTTATTGACCCCTATGGCGGCCAGCGCGATCTGCACAATCGCCTACTGCGCCATGTTTCTGATGCCTTTATCGAAGATCCACTACGCGTCCTTCGCGTGGCTCGTTTTGCGGCCAAATTCGCACATTTAGATTTTACCATTGCCGATGAAACCATGGCACTGATGAAACAAATAACGCAATCAGGTGAGTTGCAACACTTAACCGCCGAGCGCGTATGGCAAGAGTGGCAGAAATCACTGGCCACTCGGCATCCAGAAATATTTCTTTCTGTTTTATATGAATGCGGTGCACTTAAAGTGGTATTACCCGAACTGGATCGCCTGTTTGGTGTTCCTCAACCGGAAAAATGGCATCCAGAAATTGATACCGGAGTACACACCTTAATGGTTGCAGCGCAAGCGGCGAAGCTCTCTTCATCGATAGCGGTTCGTTTTGCAGCGCAAGTGCATGACTTAGGCAAAGGAGTCACACCTAAAAGCGAATGGCCCAGCCATAAAATGCACTGTCACACAGGAGTTAATATCATTAAATCCTTGTGCAAGCGGGTGCGTATTCCAAATGAGTGTAAAGAGTTGGCACTGCTCGTCTGCGAGCAGCACTCCAATATTCATCGAGCGGCAGAATTAAAACCCAGCACCAAACTCAAAATACTCGATAAACTCGATGCATGGCGCAAGCCTGAGCGCTTGCTGGACGTTTTACTTTGTTGTCAGGCCGATCATGCGGGTCGATTAGGTTGTGAAGAGACCCCTTATCCGCAACGCGATATTTTTCTCAAAGCTTATCAAGCGGCACTGAGTATCGATGTACAACAGGTGATCCGTGATGGCTTTCAAGGGAAAGCGATCAAAGAAGAACTGGATAAACGACGGATCGCAGCGATTAGCGCGGTGTAAATCTTTCTCTTCTCAACTCGCAATTCAAAATGCGAGTTGCGATAGCAGAAAAAACAAAACGCCCTGCATTGCAGGGCGTTCTTTAAAGTAATGATGCTAAGCTGTACCCCGTGGGATTAAGCTTGGCCTTTCACTTCTTTAAGACCGTTGAAAGGAGCACGACCAGCTAGCGCTTCTTCAATACGGATTAGTTGGTTGTACTTAGCAACACGGTCAGAACGGCTCATAGAACCCGTTTTGATTTGACCTGCAGCTGTACCTACTGCTAGATCAGCGATAGTTGCATCTTCAGTTTCGCCAGAACGGTGAGAGATTACCGCTGTGTAACCTGCGTCTTTAGCCATCTTAATTGCAGCTAGAGTCTCAGTTAGAGAACCGATTTGGTTGAACTTGATAAGGATTGAGTTAACGATACCTTTCTCAATACCTTCTTTAAGGATCTTAGTGTTAGTAACGAATAGATCATCACCCACTAACTGAATTTTGTCGCCTAGAAGTTCAGTTTGGTGTTTGAAACCAGTCCAATCAGACTCGTCCAAACCGTCTTCGATAGAAACGATTGGGAATTGCTCAACAAGGCCCGCTAGGTAGTGGTTGAACTCTTCTGAAGTGAACGTTTTGCCTTCACCTTTCATGTTGTAGATGCCAGCGTCTTTATCGAAGAACTCAGATGCTGCACAGTCCATCGCTAGAGTGATGTCTTTGCCTAGCACGTAGCCAGCCGCTGCAACCGCTTCTGCAATAACTTCTAGCGCTTCAGCGTTAGATTTTAGGTTAGGAGCGAAACCACCTTCGTCACCAACAGCAGTGTTGTAGCCTTTAGACTTCAGAACTTTAGCTAGGTTATGGAATACTTCTGCACCCATGCGTACTGCTTCTTTAAGAGTTTTTGCGCCAACAGGTTGGATCATAAACTCTTGGATGTCTACGTTGTTATCTGCGTGCTCACCACCGTTGATGATGTTCATCATTGGTAGAGGCATAGAGAATTGGCCAGCAGTACCATTTAGCTCAGCAATGTGCTCGTATAGAGGCATGCCTTTCGCAGCCGCAGCCGCTTTTGCGTTCGCTAGAGAAACTGCTAGGATTGCGTTCGCACCGAAGTTAGATTTGTTTTCAGTACCATCAAGGTCGATCATCACTTGGTCGATAGCTGCTTGATCTTTAGCATCTTTACCAACTAGAGCATCAGCAATTGGGCCGTTTACAGCTGCAATCGCTTTAAGAACACCTTTACCTAGGAAACGTGATTTGTCACCGTCACGTAGCTCAAGAGCTTCGCGAGAACCAGTAGATGCACCAGATGGCGCAGCTGCCATACCTACGAAACCGCCTTCTAGGTGAACTTCAGCTTCTACTGTTGGGTTACCACGTGAGTCGATGATTTCGCGACCTAGAACTTTAACGATCTTAGACATTAATGTTTCCTCTCGTTGAATTTAAATGTCAAAACTATAAAGGGCAGCAGCACAACAATTGCAACTGCCCGTATCCTTGTTACTTCTCTGATTCACCGCGTTGGAACTCACCTGCCGCTTTAATAAAGCCTGCAAATAGTGGGTGACCATCACGAGGGGTTGACGTGAATTCTGGGTGGAACTGAGCTGCTACAAACCATGGGTGAGCAGGGTTCTCAATCACTTCAACTAGCTTCTTATCAGCAGACAGACCTGATACTTTCAAGCCAGCTTTTTCGATCTGCGGACGAAGTTTATTATTAACTTCATAACGGTGACGATGACGTTCATGAATGGTTGCACTACCGTAAAGCTCATACGCTTTGGTGCCTTTCTCTAAGTGGCATAGCTGCGAACCAAGGCGCATAGTACCACCAAGATCAGACTTTTCAGTACGCTCTTCTACGTTACCTTCGTCATCTACCCATTCGGTGATCAAGCCTACCACAGGGTATTGAGTCTCTTTGTTAAATTCTGTTGAATGCGCACCTTTCATACCCGCAACATTACGCGCGTATTCTATCAGCGCCACTTGCATACCTAAACAAATCCCTAGGTAAGGTACTTTATTTTCGCGGGCATATTGCGCAGCAAGAATTTTACCTTCGATACCGCGGTCACCAAAACCGCCAGGTACGAGGATTGCGTCCAAACCAGTCAGCACTTCCGCACCTTTGGTTTCAACGTCTTGAGAATCGATGTATTTGATTTTCACGCTCAAACGGTTTTTCAAACCTGCGTGTTTCAGTGCTTCGTTAACCGATTTGTAAGCATCAGGCAATTCAATGTATTTACCGACCATCCCGATCACCACTTCAGCGGTTGGGTTAGCCTCTTCGTAAATCACTTGTTCCCATTCAGAAAGATCCGCTTCCGGTGCTTTAATACCAAAACGGTTACAAACGATATCATCCAAACCTTGAGCTTTGATCAGTTGAGGGATCTTGTAGATAGAATCAACATCTTTCATCGAGATAACGGCTTTTTCAGGCACGTTACAGAACAAAGCAATTTTCTTACGTTCGTTCGCTGGGATAACGCGATCGCTACGACAAACCAAAATATCAGGCTGAATGCCGATAGAAAGCAGCTCTTTAACTGAATGTTGAGTCGGTTTGGTTTTCACTTCACCAGCAGCGGCAAGGTAAGGAACTAAAGTCAGGTGCATAAACATTGCGTGTTCACGGCCCACTTCAATCGCAAGCTGACGAATCGCTTCCATAAATGGCAATGACTCGATATCACCAACGGTTCCGCCCACTTCAACGATAGCGACATCGTGACCTTCAGAGCCTGCGATAACGCGATCTTTAATCGCATTAGTGATGTGTGGAATAACCTGAATCGTTGCACCTAGGTAGTCACCGCGGCGCTCTTTACGCAATACATCGGCATAAACACGACCAGCAGTAAAGTTATTGCGCTTGGTCATTTTGGTACGAATAAAACGTTCGTAGTGACCAAGGTCAAGGTCAGTTTCAGCGCCATCTTCCGTGACAAACACTTCACCATGTTGAGTTGGGCTCATTGTGCCTGGGTCAACGTTGATGTAAGGGTCAAGCTTCATCATAGTCACTTTAAGACCACGAGCTTCTAAAATCGCCGCAAGAGATGCTGCCGCAATACCTTTACCTAGAGAGGATACAACCCCGCCAGTAACAAAAATGTAATTTGTCGTCATGTTTAACCTGAAATTGGTTGAATGAGGGAAATGGATTTCTTCTGGACGGGATAAAAATATACCAGAAGCCCTTATTCGCTACAACGTGAAATCTATCACACTGTCATTTTTTATTTTTTGCTTCAAATCAAAGAGCACCGCTTGATATGGCTTATCACACCACTCAAATGAGTCAAATTTGTCTCAATGGGTGGGTTTTATTGTGGATTGCCAACACAGGGTATTACTTCGACTCCAAGCGCTTCACTTCATTCCACATCGCATCCAATTCTTCGAGAGAAAAATCGGTCAAGGTTTTGTGCTGACGTGCCACTAGCATTTCAATGCCTTTAAATCGACGTGAAAACTTTCGATTTGCTTTATTTAACGCCACTTCTGGATCAATTTTTAAGTGCCGAGCAAAGTTAACGGTGGCAAATAATAGATCGCCCATTTCATCCTCTACTCGAACCGGATCAGGGTTGATTTGCAACGCCTCTTCCATGACTTCTTCGATCTCTTCTTGGACTTTATCAACCACTGGGCCGATAGAATCCCAATCAAAGCCATATTGGGCACACTTTTTTTGAATCTTTGTAGCACGTAAAAGAGACGGAAAAGCGTGTGGTATTGAGTCTAGAATACTTTGATCTTTTTTTCCTGCTTGTACCTTTTCTTTGGCTTTTTCAGCTTCCCAATTGGCGTTGATTTGCGCTTCATCCTCAAACTTGGCACCCGAAAAAACATGAGGATGGCGGCGCGTAAGTTTTTCATTCACCGTTTCAACAACTTGCGAGAAATCAAACAACCCTTGCTCTTTCGCCATTTGACTATAAAAAATAACTTGAAATAGCAAGTCACCTAATTCTTCTTTGAGATTAGGCCAATCTTGGTTGTGGATCGCTTCCACCACTTCATAGGTCTCTTCGATTGTGTAAGGAACAACCGTGTCAAAAGTTTGCTTGATATCCCAAGGACAACCTGTTTTTGGGTCACGCAACTGTGCCATGATCTGTTCCAGTTGTTCGATTGGGTGGCTCATTTATCCGCTCCTTACATCAATATTTAAAATAAAAAAGCGAGCAGTCATTGCCACTCGCCTTTGAAAACCCAAGGCGCTTGCGTCGCGATTTAATTGCGATTCACGCCAATAAGAGTGTTACTGTGATATGAAATTTAGCCTAGGCGTTTCACCAACATTACATCTTTGATCTGCTCTACTCGCATTGATACTCGTGACAGCGCTTCGATGTTGCTCACTTCAAGATCAAAATCCATGATGATCAACTGTCTTTTGTAGTCACTACGACTTTTCATGCTGATGACTTTCACTTTCTCATTCGCAAGCAGGGTGGTGATGTCTTTGAGTAACCCACCTCGCTCCATCGCTTCAACGCGCAAAGTCAAAATATAGGTTCCAACAAACCCGCGCCCCCAAACGGTATCAATGATGCGTTCAGGTGCGTGATGGCTCAGCTCTTCTAGCTGTTCACAGTCACTGCGATGGACTGAAATACCACGCCCTTGAGTAATGTAACCTTTGATCTCATCACCCGGGATAGGTTGGCAACAGCGCGCTAGGTGTGTCATGAGGTTATCTACCCCTTCCACTACAACGGCATCTTTGTGCGCTCGATGTGGCTGAGCTGGACGAGTTTGCGCATCTTGCAATTTTTGCAGTGCTTGTTGATCTTCTTGCTCAGCGGTCGGCTTATTCACCAAGGCATTGATGTGATTGACGATTTGGTTGATCCGCAGATCACCACTGCCAATGCCGACGTACAGCTCGTCAGGCGTATTGACGTTAAAACGTTTGAGCGCGTATTTATCGGCATCTTTTAACGTAGCACCGATTTTGGCTAATTCTGACTCGAGGATCTCTCGTCCGGCTTCAAGGTTTTTCTCGCGGCCTTGTTTACGGAACCAAGCGTTAATCTTGGCGCGCGCACGGCCTGAATGAACAAACCCCGTTGCTGGATTTAGCCAATCACGCGACGGATTCGGCTCTTTCTGAGTGATGATTTCGACTTGATCACCCATAGATAATTTATGAGTAAATGGAACAATACGACCCGCGACTTTGGCACCGATGCAGCGATGCCCCACTTCAGAGTGAATATGGTAGGCAAAATCGAGCGGCGTGGCTCCCATGGGTAAATCAACCACATCACCACGAGGTGTAAAGGCGTAAACGCGATCATCAAACACCTGGCTACGCAGCTCGTCGATCATCTCACCCGAATCAGACATCTCTTCTTGCCAATCAAGAAGCTTACGCAACCAAGTAATTTTCTCATCGTAACCGCTGCGGGCAACCGTTGCGCCCTCTTTATATTTCCAGTGCGCAGCAACCCCAAGTTCAGACTCTTCATGCATCTGCTTAGTACGAATTTGAATTTCGATGGTTTTGCCTTCTGGTCCTAAAATCACCGTATGAATGGATTGATAGCCATTCGGTTTCGGATTAGCAACGTAATCATCAAATTCGCTAGGCAGGTGTTTGTATTTGGTATGAACGACGCCCAAGGCGGCGTAACAGTCTTGCAGTTGATCAGCAATAATGCGAACTGCACGCACATCAAACAGTTCATCGAAAGCCAACCCTTTCTTCTGCATTTTGCGCCAGATGCTATAGATGTGTTTCGGACGGCCACTCACTTCGGCATTGATATGAGAAAGCTTCATCTCGGCGCGCAGATCTTCGACAAAATCGTGAATATATTGTTCGCGCACGATGCGGCGCTCGGAAAGCTGCTTAGCAATTTGTTTGTAGGTATCGGACTGCTGGTAGCGAAATGCGTAATCTTCAATTTCCCATTTGAGCTGACCAATGCCCAAGCGGTTTGCTAAAGGGGCATAGATATTGGCGCACTCTTTAGCCGCTACACGGCGAATTTCGTCAGGTTCATCTTTTACTTCACGTAAATTACAAATGCGCTCCGCTAATTTGATCACCACGCAACGAAAATCATCTACCATCGCAAGCAGCATGCGGCGAACGTTATCCACCTGCTCTGAAGCTTCACTGCCTTGCAAGGTGATGTTTAACTGACCAAGTGCCGCCATCTCTTCGACACCATCAATCAGCTTCACTATGCCTTTACCATAGGTCTCTTCTAATACTTCACGGTCAAAAAGCCCACTACTGACGATAGGAAAGAGCTGAGCCGCGACTAAAGTGGCGCGATCCATCGATAAGGTAATCAGGATTTCGATCATTTCACGGCCGCGCCACAGCAGTAGCGGTCCTTTGGCATGACCTTCTAATAACGTTTCACACTGACGATATACGTCCGTCAGTTTAGAAGCTGTGCTTTTATCTTGATGTAAACTCGCAATCCATTTATCTAGCTCAAACTGTTCGTCTGGATTCAAGTGTGCGCTTCGTACCGCAACCATCTGATTCGTCCTAGTTTTATAGTTTGTGGTATTCGACTAACTTCGACTGAGTTAGTTCTCTGTCTACCGACTTTTTACAAATAGCGCCATCGATTCTAAATGACTGGTGTGTGGAAACATATCCAACATGCCAAGTTTTACCAACTTATAACCTTGGCTGAGTAAACTTTGACTGTCTCTTGCCAGTGTTGCCGGGTTACAAGAAACGTACACCACGCGCTGAGCGCCGAGCTTAGCCAATTGGTCGACAATGCCTGCCGCCCCGGCTCGCGCTGGGTCGAGTAGTACTTTAGCAAATTTTTGCTTTGCCCACGCTTGCGTTGACATATCTTGTTCCAAATTTGCTTGGTAGAACGTGATATTGTCGATTTGATTGCGCTGCGCGTTTTGTGTCGCTTGCTCAACCATCTCATCCACACCTTCAATGCCCACTACCGATTGAGCGTATTGAGCCATCGGCAAACTAAAGTTCCCTACGCCACAAAATAGGTCCAACACTCGGTCATCCTCAGTCAAGGCTAACCATTCCAATGCTTGAGCCACCATTTTTTGGTTTACTTGACGATTGACTTGAATAAAGTTGGAGGGCAAAAATTCGATAACTGATCCGGTTTCACGGTAGCTTGCCATCTCTCCGTGAAGACGTTCGAGCTGATCGCTTTCTGGCATCACATACAAAGTGAGATGATGCTGCTGAGCAAACGCCAGCAGCGCCGCGTGATCTTCACTTGGCAGCGGCTGAAGATGGCGCAACACCATCACCGCGCCTTGATCACCCAGCACCAATTCAACATGGCCAATCGCTTGCTGAGATTTAAATTGCGTTAACAGCGCTTGGATAGGTGTAAGTAGCGTGTTGAGTTGTGGTTCTAGCACTGGGCAGTCCGTCACGTTAACGATTTGCTTGCTCTGCTTTTTGCGAAAGCCAAATTGCAGCTGTTGCTGCTTTTTGTCCCACAACACGCTGATGCGGGCGCGGCGGCGATAGCCTTTATCGGCGCAACTTATTGCGGGGCTCAATGCCAACGTTTGTCCGGCGAATTTACTCATCAATTGCGAGAGTGTTTGCTCTTTGTGCGCCACCTGCGCACTGTGCTCTAAATGCTGCAGATCGCAACCACCACATTGACCGTAATGGCGACAAAATGGCGTCACGCGTTGTTCACTGGCCGTTAAGACTTTAATCAACTGACCGCGAGAGTATTTACTTTTGCTTTCAGTTAGCTGCATCAGCACTTGCTCACCGGGCAGCGCGCCATCAACAAAAAGCAGTTTATTGTGTTGATAAGCGATACCAGAACCTTGATGATCAAGACGTTCAATCAATACCGTTTGATGTTTTGTTTCTAATTGCGCTTTCTTTTTCGGTTGGAAAAAACGTGCCATGCTCTGTGCCTAAGTAAAATTAAATCGATGTTTTTTGCCCTAGCGTCACTATTTAGTGCGGGGATGATTGTCGAACTTACTCGACTTGATTAAGCTAGCCGTCAATTAAACGATTTTCGTACAGGCTTGCTCATCAAATTGCGGGCTATTTTCCCATATCCACACCACGATGTTTAGACAATAATGACCAGATATGGCTTACGCGCGCGCGTTATTACTTTAACCTTAGCTCCAACCTTAATTATCGGCTTGTTGCTCAGTGCTTTTTTCTCATTCAATCGCTACCATGATCTGGAAAAACAGGTGATCAATGCGGGGGCGAGCATCATCGAGCCCTTGGCCATTGCTAGTGAAGACGCCTTAAAAAACCAAAGCCGTGAGTCGGTGCGCCGAATTATCAGCTACGCGCATCGGAAAAACTCTAAATTTGTCCGCAGTATTGCGGTGTTTGACGCCAACCACGAACTGTTTGTCACCTCGAACTTCCACCCTAACTTTGAAAGCTTAACTTATCCAAAAGAGAAACCCATTCCGATTTTAAGCAGCTCAAATCTCACCGAGAACACTTTAATACTGCGCACGCCAATTTTGGCTGAAAACCGTCTAACCGAAGGCATAAATGCCAATACATCAACGCCTGCGCTCGGCTATATCGCGATAGAGTTGGACCTCTCTTCATTGCGTTTACAACAGTATCAAGAGGTCTTTTCCGCCTTTTTAGTGCTTGCGCTTGGGCTCGGTTTATCAGGGATGTTCGCATTCCGACTCCTGCACGATGTGACTCGCCCTATCTCACACATGAAAAACATGGTGGATAGAATTCGTCGCGGCCACCTTGATGTGCGGATCGAAGGCAAAATGCACGGTGAGTTAGATTCGCTCAAAAAAGGGATCAACGCGATGGCGGTATCGCTATCGGAATATCACGTCGAAATGCAGCACAGTATCGACCAAGCCACCTCGGATTTGCGAGAAACCTTAGAGCAGTTGGAAATCCAAAACGTTGAATTGGACATTGCCAAAAAACGCGCCCAAGAAGCCGCGCGCATAAAATCAGAATTTCTGGCCAACATGTCCCATGAGTTGCGTACGCCGCTTAACGGTGTCATTGGCTTCACCCGCCAAATGCTCAAAACCCAGTTGACGAATAGCCAAGCAGATTACTTACAAACCATTGAAAAATCGGCCAATAACTTATTGAACATCATCAATGACATTTTGGATTTCTCCAAGCTAGAAGCCGGTAAGTTAGCGCTGGAAAATATTCCGTTCGAGTTTCAAGAAAGTTTGGAAGAAGTGGTTAACCTCCAAGCGACCAGTGCTCATGAAAAAGGATTGGAAATTACTCTTAAAGTGGATCAAAAAATCCCAGCAGGCTTGGTAGGTGACCCACTTCGTATCCAACAAGTGTTGACCAACCTTGTCGGTAACTCGATTAAGTTCACCGAACGTGGCAACATCGACATCAGTGTTGAATTGCGCTCACAACGCGACAATGTGGTTGAGCTGCAATTTATGGTGCGCGACACCGGCATTGGTATTTCAGAGCGCCAACAAGCACAGCTGTTCCAAGCCTTTAGCCAAGCCGATGCCAGTATTTCTCGTCGCTACGGCGGCACTGGACTTGGTTTGGTTATTACTCAGAAATTGGTCAGCCACATGGGCGGTGAAATTAGCCTCACCAGCCGTCTTCACCAAGGTTCCACCTTCTGGTTTACGCTGCGTCTCAATACCACTGAAATGCCGATGAGCGACTGGCTTGACCCACATATTTTGAGCAATAAACAGCTGTTGCTCGTTGAACCCAATATGCAAGCCGCCTCCATCATTCAGCAAATGTTGGTGCAGGCAGGGTTGAGCGTCACATATCGAGCGGTGATGCCAGAAGAAACGGATCGCTTCGATTATGTATTACTCAATTTAGCCCCAAGTAGAGAGACTGATTTGAATTTGGTTGAGCAGTGGGTCACAAAGGCTATTCAGCTTGCCGACAACGTGATTATCGGTACACCAAGTACCGAGCTCGCACTATCCGATTATTTAATGCAGCATCATCCAGTGCAGTGCATTACCAAGCCACTGTCGCGTAAAAAATTGCTGCAACTGTTAATCGCGCACCAACCGGTACAGCCTGCCATTCAAGATCTACCGATCACACTCGATACACTGCCCCTGAAAGTAATGGCGGTGGATGATAACCCTGCCAACCTCAAACTGATCATGGCCCTGCTGCAAGAACGTGTTGAAACCGTCATCGCTTGTACGAATGGCCAAGAAGCGGTCGAACAAGCAAGCCGCCAGAAATTTGATATGATTTTGATGGACATCCAAATGCCACAGATGGATGGGGTCACTGCTTGCCAGGAAATTAAGAAAACAGTACTCAATCACCAAACGCCCGTGATTGCGGTAACGGCTCATGCAATGATCGGAGAGCGCGATCGTCTGCTGAAAGAAGGAATGGATGATTACCTTACTAAGCCAATTGAAGAGCACATCTTGCAGCAAGTGTTAGCACATTGGAACCCCTACGCCAACCGTAAACAGTTGGAGAAATTACAACTCACAGAACAAGTTATACCGTCGCCGTCACAGGAAGCTGAGCAGCCTAATCACACCATTATCATTGACTGGCAAAATGCACTCAAACAATCAGCCAACAAGGAAGATTTGGCCAAAGAGCTGCTACAGATGCTAGTTGATTCGATTCCACAGGTGAGCCAAGTCGTCAGCATGGCGTTGGAAGATGATGAATACCCTACCCAAGATCTACTGCACCATATTCATAAACTGCACGGCAGTTGCTCATACAGTGGCGTACCCCGCTTGAAAAAAGTGTGCGCAGCGCTCGAACAGGCATTGCGATCGGGCAAATCCATCAGCGATGTAGAACCGGAGTTATTTGAATTACAAGATGAGATGGACAAAGTGGTCGCTACCGCTAAACCGTATTTAAGCGAATGAGCAATTTAACCCAAGAGACAATTTAACCGAATGAAAAAAGGGGCTTGCCGCTCAGCAGTATTTGCTTGTCAGCAAGCAGAGAAGATTGACAGATTAAGACTCTAAAATCACCGTCGCCACCGCATAATGGCGCTCATCAGAAATGGTTAGGTGAATGTGATTCACACTGGCTGTGGCAGCCAACTGCTTAGCCTTACCTGATAATGTCAGCACGGGTTTTCCGTTGGCGTCGTTGGTGACGGTAAAATCCTGAAAGCTAACACCATGCGCAATACCCGTACCAAGCGCTTTAGATGCCGCTTCTTTAGCGGCAAAACGTTTCGCTAAATAGCGCCCTTTTTTCTTGAGCGAATGGAACACCGCCAATTCATCTTGGGTTAGCACCCGCTCGGCAAAAGCATCGCCACTGCGTGACAATGCTTTTTCTATGCGTTCAATTTCCGCAATATCAGTCCCTAAGCCGATAATCGCCATCGGTAGACCTTATTTGCGAGCCGCTTGCATGATGGCTTTCATATCGGCGACCGATTTTTCCAAACCATCAAATACAGCACGCCCGATAATCGAGTGACCAATGTTGAGTTCGTAAATCTCAGGCAGTGCAGCAATGGCAGCTACGTTGTGATAAGTCAAACCGTGACCAGCGTTCACCGTAATGCCCAAATCACTCGCATAGCTCGCAGCCGCCGCAATTTTCTTTAACTCATCTTGCTGATCCGCTTCGGTTGTTGCATCGGCGTAATGACCAGTATGCAATTCAATAAACGGTGCACCGCAAGTTTTAGCCGCGTTAATCTGCTCACGATCAGCATCAATAAACAGAGAGACTTTGATGCCTGCTGCGGTCAGTTTTTCGGTTGCCGCTTTCACTTTGTCAAGCTGTCCTAATACGTCCAGCCCACCTTCCGTCGTTAGTTCTTCACGCTTTTCAGGCACTAAACACACAAATTCAGGTTGGGTTTGCAGAGCAATATCAATCATTTCGTCGGTAACGGCCATCTCGAGGTTCATTCGAGTTTGCAACGTCTCGCGTAAAATACGCACATCGCGATCCTTGATATGGCGTCGGTCTTCACGTAGGTGAATGGTAATGCCATCGGCTCCGGCACGCTCTGCCATTTCAGCAGCATGCACGGGATCTGGGTATTTAGTACCGCGGGCATTTCGTAACGTGGCGATGTGATCGATATTAACGCCTAAGTAAATTGCGCTCATTTTCCTATACTCCGTACTCTGGAAAAACTAGACATGGGCAGGAAAAGCTCCCTGCTTTTTAAAGGTTTGCCGCCAAGATACGGCTTTAACGCTATGCGTGTAAAGCGTTTTGCCGCTTGAAGCTGCTCTTTACTGACAAAGCGCCGCTCACTAATGGCAATCAACTCATCGCCCATAAACGTAAGGTTATCGCGCCTGACAGAAGCGATAAAACCTTTTTGCTCACGATAGCGATAAGTCATGCGAGGATCGATGGCTTCTCCCGTTCCGGCGCAATGCAAGAAATCAACGCCATAACCCATTGAAGCTAGCAACGCGAGTTCAAAACGGCGCAGTGCTGGTTCTGGATTTTCACACTGAGCTAACTCGGTGAGTGCATGCAGATAATCATGGAACAGACCTGGGCAAGGCACTTCTTGCGCAAGCACGCGGCCAATCAGCTCATTGACGTACATGGCAGAATAGAGATGAATACCACTGAGTGGTAAGCCAAGGCTAATCGGTTCAGCTTGGCGTAAGGTTTTCATTGAACCGTTGCCTGACCATTTGAGCAATAAGGGGGTAAAAGGTTGCAGTGCACCTTTTAAGTTCGATCGTTTACTGCGTGCGCCTTTGGACATTAAGGTGACGCGGCCATACTCCTCGCTAAACACATCAAGGATTAGGCTCGACTCGCTATAAGGACGTCGATGAAGGACAAAACAGCGCTGTAAACCGTCTGACATATCAGCACTCAAAGGTGAGCGATGTTCTCACCCACCTCGAATAGAGGTTATAGATCGTCAATATAACCAAGGCTACGAAGGGCACGTTCATCATCTGCCCACCCGGATTTCACTTTCACCCAAGTTTCTAGGTAAACCTTGCGACCAAACAACTCTTCCATGTCTAAACGCGCTTCACGGCCGATGGTTTTGATTTTTTCACCACCTTTGCCGATCACCATTTTTTTCTGGCCGCTGCGTTCAACGAGGATCAACGCGTTGATATGAAAACCATCGGTTTCAGGGTTATAGTCAAAACGTTCAATTTCAACGGTTACTGAATACGGCAGCTCTTCACCAGTAAAGCGCATCAGTTTTTCACGCACAATCTCGGAAGCCATGAAGCGCTGTGAACGATCAGTCACATACTCTTCAGGGAAGTGATGCGTGGCTTGAGGTAAATGCTCACGCACATGTTTACGCAATACATCGACGTTTTTGCCATGTTTTGCCGCAATCGGCACGACATCAACAAATTCCATTTTCTTCGATAGCTCTAGCATATGCATCATTACATCGTTACGATCTTTCACGTTATCGACTTTATTGACACACAACACTACAGGGAAATTAGCATTGCGTAACTTGTTGAGCACCATTTCATCATCGGCGGTCCACTGAGTGCCATCGACTAAGAACAGCACTAAGTTAACATCACTGAGAGAACTACTTGCCGCACGGTTCATCAAGCGGTTAATCGCACGCTTTTCTTCAATGTGTAACCCCGGAGTATCAACGTAAATCGCTTGGTACGGCCCCTCTGTATCGACACCCATAATGCGGTGACGAGTGGTTTGAGGCTTGCGCGATGTGATGGATATCTTTTGTCCCAGTAAGTTATTCAGCAGGGTTGATTTCCCGACATTGGGGCGACCCACAATGGCGATAAAACCACAGTGCTGCTCACCACTTTCTGGAGTTGCTTCATTGCTGTTGGTGTTTGATGCGAAGTACGCATCCAAATCAAATTCGTTATCAGCCATTTGTCAGTTGCTCTAGTGCAATTTCAGCCGCCGATTGTTCAGCTTTACGACGACTGGTGCCTTTACCAATTACAGGCGTTCCCATTCCTGCTACATCACACGATACCGTAAATTCTTGGTTGTGTGCTTCACCTTTAATATTAGTCACTGTGTAGATAGGCAGTTGCTTTCTTCTACCTTGCAGAAACTCTTGTAGGCGAGTTTTTGGGTCTTTTTGCGATACGCCCGGCTCAATGGCGTCAAGGCGTTCTTGATACCAGCTCAAAATAATACGTCGTACTACTTCGGTATCGCTGTCTAAATAAATCGCACCAATGATGGCTTCTACGGCATCAGCAAGGATTGAATCACGGCGGAAACCACCACTTTTCAACTCACCTGGACCTAATTTTAAGTAATCTCCCAGGCAAAATTCTCTGCCCAGTTCAGCCAATGTGTGACCACGCACAAGCGTAGCGCGCATACGACTCATATCCCCTTCGTTAATTTTAGGGAAACGGTGGTACAGCTCATCAGCGATGACAAAACTTAAAATTGAATCGCCCAGAAACTCAAGACGTTCATTGTGCTTACCATTTGCACTGCGATGTGTCAGTGCTAAGGAAATAAACTCGGGATCATTAAATGAATAACCGAGTTTAGTTTCTAATTTACTAATTGGAGAATTCATGCTCTCTCGATGTAGTGATAGCTAGCCAAAGCTAGCCTAGTTAATGCCACCAATGCGGTTAAAACGCACACCAGTTGGGATCCACGAAGGTAAAACGCTATCTGCACCACGTTCAAATTCAAAACTTATCCAAATACCGACCGCTTTACCGACTAAGTTTGCTTCTGGAACAAAGCCCCAGTAACGGCTATCAGCACTGTTGTCACGGTTATCACCCATCACAAAATACTGACCTTGAGGAACAACCCATTCATTAACGCCATGGCGTGGTTGATAAGCATCAACACGATCACGACGCAATGGATTGATCAAAATCTGGTGTTCAACCTGACCTAACTTTTCATTCACTTGAATTAAAGGGATGCCATTTTGGTTGAACTCACTCTCTTCAACATTGGACAGTTTGACCTGTTTACATTCTGTTGAACCTTGAGCTTGAATACAAATCTCTTTGTTGCTGCTATAACGAACTGTGTCGCCCGGCATGCCGACCACGCGCTTGATGTAGTCAATGCTTGGTTGCGGTGGGTATTTAAAGACCACGACATCACCACGCTCTGGTTTACCAGTTTCGACCAGTTGAGTACGCCATACTGGGTCTTTCAAACCGTAAGCGTATTTCTCAACTAAGATGAAGTCGCCCACCAGCAACGTTGGCATCATTGAGCCAGATGGAATCTGAAAAGGTTCGTACACAAAAGAGCGTAGCACCAGCACAAAAGCAATCACAGGGAAGATGGAAACACTGTTTTCAATCCACCAAGGTTGCGCGGAAATTTTGGCGCTGAGTTTGTCATCCAAGCCGTTGGTTTGCGCTTCAATAGCGGCCATCTTCTGTTGACGTTTTTTCGCCCACACCAACTTCTCCAGCACCCAAACTATGCCGGTCACTAATGTGACGATCACCAAGATGAGTGAAAATGTATTCGCCATGGAGTTCCCTTATCTAAAAATACGAAAGTGAAAGAGCCGAAACTCTTTCACTTAAATGGTGACTGCTGCATGCATAAGAACAAAGCAATGCTTAATCTTTACCTACGTGCAAAATGGCAAGGAAGGCTTCTTGTGGCAACTCAACATTACCAATTTGCTTCATGCGCTTCTTACCTTCTTTCTGCTTCTTAAGCAGTTTTTTCTTACGGCTAATATCACCACCGTAACATTTAGCCAGTACGTTTTTACGCAGCTGCTTCACGGTTGAACGAGCAATAATGTGGTTACCGATCGCCGCTTGAATCGCGATATCAAACATTTGGCGAGGGATAAACTCTTTCATTTTCTCAACCACTTGACGACCGCGCGTTTGCGAATTGTCTTTGTGAGTGATGATAGCTAGCGCATCCACTTTGTCACCATTTAGCAAGATATCCACACGGACCATGCTTGAAGCTTCAAAGCGTTGGAAACCATAATCAAGTGATGCATAACCACGAGAAGTTGACTTCAAGCGGTCAAAGAAATCAAGCACCACTTCGGCCATCGGTACATCATAAGTCAAGGCTACTTGGTTACCGTGGTAGACCATATCAACCTGCACGCCACGTTTTTCAACGCACAACATAATGACGTTACCCAAATATTCAGAAGGGGTCAAAATGTTACAACGCGCAATCGGTTCACGAATCTCTTCAATGTCGTTCACCGCAGGCAATTTAGCAGGGCTATCAACATAAAGCATCGTGCCATCGGTCTTCTTCACTTCATAGACTACCGTTGGCGCAGTGGTGATAAGGTCAAGATCGTATTCGCGCTCTAAACGCTCTTGAATAATCTCCATGTGGAGCATACCCAAGAAACCACAACGGAAACCAAAACCAAGGGCGGCCGAACTTTCTGGCTCATAGAATAACGAGGCATCGTTTAGGCTCAGTTTACCTAACGCATCACGAAAGTTTTCGTAATCATCAGAAGAGACAGGGAAAAGCCCCGCATACACCTGCGGTTTCACTTTTTTAAAGCCTGGCAATGCTTTTTCACACGGATCTTTCGCGCTGGTCAGAGTATCACCTACAGGAGCGCCGAGAATGTCTTTAATACCACAAACCACCCAGCCCACTTCACCAGTGTTCAACATGGTTTTGTCGACTTGTTTTGGCGTAAAAATACCTAAACGGTCAATACCCCAAGTTTGGCCTGTGCTCATCACTTTAATCTTGTCATTTTTCTTCAGCGCACCATTTTTCACTCGCACTAAAGAGACAACACCTAAGTAGTTATCAAACCAAGAATCGATGATTAACGCTTGCAGCGGCGCAGCAGGATCGCCCTCAGGAGCCGGAATACCAGAAACGATTTTTTCTAGCACTTCATCCACGCCAAGGCCTGTTTTCGCAGAGCAGCGCACTGCGTCAATAGCATCAATGCCGACGATATCTTCAATTTCTTCCGCTACGCGTTCAGGCTCTGCGGCTGGCAAATCAATCTTATTTAGGATTGGGACAACTTCAAGGTCCATTTCAATGGCGGTATAACAGTTAGCCAATGTTTGCGCTTCAACGCCTTGACCAGCATCCACCACCAATAGAGCACCTTCACAGGCGGCTAAAGAACGGGAAACTTCATAAGAAAAGTCAACGTGTCCAGGAGTATCGATAAAGTTGAGCTGGTATGTCTCGCCATCGTTTGCTTTGTAATCGAGCGTCACACTCTGTGCTTTGATGGTGATGCCACGCTCACGCTCAAGGTCCATAGAGTCTAGAACTTGAGATTCCATTTCACGATCACTTAATCCACCACAAACTTGGATCAAACGGTCAGATAGGGTCGACTTACCATGGTCGATGTGGGCGATAATCGAAAAGTTACGAATGTGCTTCATAGATTTGGGATGACTAAACTCTTGAAAAAAGGGACATAAGAAAGCCACATCAAGCGGCGTTTCCATAAAGTTGGCCGATTCTACCCAATTTCGGTAGGGTTCGCATCATAAATTAGGCGATAGGTTCACCAAGGACTCGGACCAAAACCACCTCTTGCTGCGATCGTTTTTCAAGAACCACAGAGCAACGTTTGGCAATTCCGATCCCCAGCACGATAAAAACAGCGGCCGTGATGATCACGATGCCCTCACCTAAACCGAGCCAAGGGGCCAAGAGGCTCTCACCCAGCCAAGCGCCAAACATCATCATAAAAAGCGGCACCAAATACACTAAGGCTGCCGATTGAAGCAAGCTTTTTTCGGGGAAACCGATTTCAACCGTCTGGCCTTGCTTCACTGGTTTTTTCGTATCGAGTTGCCATAACAGCGCTTTGTTACCAATCGCTTTCGATACGATCCCAGTACCACAGCTTTTGGAGGACGAACAACTGCTGCAACTGGTCTGCTGCTGACAACTGAGTTCAACGTGAAACCCTTTAGCATCAGGTTGAACAGCGGTGACTGTTGCTAACGCCGTCATCATGGTTTGGTTGCCTCTGTTGAGGGCGCCGCAGGCTGGACAAACGTCACCGATTGAGCAATGCGCTGCGCCGTTGCCGGTGGAATATCACCGACCACTGAGATTTCATTGTTTCCTTTCACCACACTATGCAAGGTACGGCGGCCTTGACGAACCAGTTGGCCTTTCAGCGAATGATTGTCACTATCGGAAATATAGACAGAAAAACTAAATAGCCCATCACTGAACATCTGGCTCTCTACCAAACGCTCAGTAATCGCCATACGATAACGGTTAAGCTCTTTGGGTTCAAAGCCTTCAGGTTTCCAACTCACTTGCCAAAAACTTTCCGTAAGGTTGCCTTTCGGTAACGTTAATACCTCGGGTAACTCAACGTCATTTAGCCCTTGCATCGCCTGCGCTAATTTGTCGCTAATGGCATAAGAGATAGTGCGATATTGCTCAAGCACCTCGCCGTCGCGATCGACTAAATCAGCTCGCAATGGCAAGTTACTGGTTTCATCTACCCACAAAATATAGGAATAGCGTAAGCCATCTTTCGGCACCACTCGCACCACTTGGCAAGCCGTACCCGCTTCACGTGCACGGCCAACTTTGACGAAATCGTAGTAACGGCCTAATTCAGTGACATTGCTGGTTAGCATCGGAATCGTCGGCGCAACCATAGTGCTTGACTCAATGGTGAACGGTTCTACCCCAGGTTCAATGTAACTCACTTCATTGCCACGGCGAATCACTTCACGGATCGGGCCGCTGAGATAAACGAGATGCGCAAATTGCTGATCGCCTTGACTTGCATGACGATACAGCAGTGGATCGATGCTGTTTTTCTTAATCAGAATGTAAGACAGCTCATAATTTAAATGCTGACTGGCCTCGTTCATTTGAAGCAACAAAGCCTCTGCAGGTTGGTCTTCTGCAAAGGCTAATGTAGAGTTCAAACTGAACAGCGCCAGTGCACTGATCAGGAATTTATTCATTCAACTACCGATTCAAGTACATCGTTATGTGGGCTTGCACTTTCACTGTTCAGGCGAAGTTGCAGCTCGTAGTCTTGCAATAATGCGTTTACGCGGCGACGTTGTTCTTGCACGCGGCTTTCGCTGGTTTGGCGCTCTACTGAATCACGCGTTAAGCTCACAGGCTCTGCGCTGCCAGCCAACGGAATGGTTTGCAGTACGGGTAATTGGTCGTTTTGATTCACTCCTGAATCACGGCCACCGTATTGTTGAACACCTAAAATCACCACAAACGACACACACGCAGCAACCGCAACCTGGCCAAATTGGGAAAGCCAAGCCGGTAACTGCCGACGAGCTTGAGCTGGCGTCGGCTGAGACTCACGGCTTGCATCACGAAAATCAATAACCGAAGCAGATTGTAAACGACTGTGTGCGGGTTCGTCATCCAATGCTAACGCAACGCTCTGTGCAATATCCCACTCAGCTCGGACTGGGGCATCTCCACGCATCACATCACCAACCAAATGGTAATTTTTCCACGTTTGCAAACTTTCTTGGTCGAGCTCTAATTCTTGAATGAGCGCTTTATCGACCATTTCCCCATCCATGAGTGCTGAAAGTTTTTCTTTGTCAGCCATTATTTATTCACCATTTTCGTTACCAGTTTGAGCGCTATAAAAGAGGTTTAATCTTCTTTTCTACCGCTTCACGAGCACGGAAGATGCGAGAACGCACCGTTCCTACAGGACAATCCATGACTTCTGCTATTTCCTCGTAACTTAAACCATCCAGTTCACGCAAGGTCATCGCAGTTTTCAAATCTTCAGGCAACGCTTCTATCGCACCAAAAACGACCCGCTGCAATTCTTTCGACAACGTAATGTTCTCAGGGTTCGATATTTCTTTTAATGCGTTGCCACTTTCGTAATATTCAGCATCTTCAGCATCAACATCGCTAGCGGGCGGTCTACGACTTTGGGCTACAATGTGATTCTTAGCGGTATTAACAGCAATACGGTATAGCCAAGTGTAAAAGGCACTCTCTCCGCGAAAACTTGGGATAGCCCGATACGCTTTGATGAACGCTTCTTGTGCGACATCGGCTACATCTCCGGAATTGCTCACATACCGAGAAATAAGGTTGCAGACTTTATTTTGGTACCTTAAAACCAAAAGGTTAAACGCTTGCTTATCTCCACTCTGAACTCGCTCAATCAATACTTGATCGGTCAGTTGCTCGTTCATTCGAGCCTGTACTCCTATTGTTATTCCCCTTACCTTCTCAGATATGGGCATTCATTATGCAAAATGTAGTATTGACACCACCGCTTACATGAGCACTATTGTGACTCAAGGGAGAATAGAAAGTTCCATTCTGTCTAAAAATATTTGCCAAGCATTATTCAATAAATGTGATCTAATTTCACTATAGGGGATCCCCAATATAGTGAGGGTCGATAAGACGAAAGACAATGGCATTTACAAAGTATTGCATCAAATCTTTCTCTACTGCTATTGGCTTGAAGCCATAGCGATACCGTTAGTGGATAAACCTTGCGGCTGAATCACTTCAAGAGTATAGATACATGCAATGCATATTTAAAATGAGAGTTGGACAACTCTACTCTAGTTCGGGAATTTAAAAGTTTTATGAACGCAAACCGTGAACATCTATGCGATGTATTAGTCGTAGGCAGTGGCGCAGCGGGTTTATCGCTCGCACTACGCGTAGCAAAACACAGTAAAGTCATTGTACTAAGTAAGGGACCACGCAGTGAAGGTGCCACTTATTACGCTCAGGGAGGTATTGCCGCTGTTTTTGACGAATCAGACAGTATTGAGTCACACGTCGAAGACACTCAAATTGCGGGCGCAGGGATCTGTGAAGAGGATACTGTCCGTTTCATCGCCGAGCATGCTAAAGAGTGTGTTCAGTGGCTTATCGATGGCGGCGTTCCTTTTGACAGAGAAGAGAATGACAGTGATGAAGCACCTCGCTATCACTTAACTCGTGAAGGCGGCCATAGTCATCGCCGCATCTTGCACGCGGCTGATGCCACTGGCATGGCAATGCAAACCTCCTTGCAAGACAATGTTCATAATCACCCCAACATTACTATCCTTGAACGTCACAATGCACTGGATTTAATCACCGAAGATAAAATCGGTGGTGATAAAAAAAGAGTGGTTGGCGCTTATATTTGGAACCGCAATGAGGAACACGTTGAAACGATCCGCGCTAAGTTTGTCGTTTTAGCCACGGGCGGCGCCTCAAAAGTGTATCAATATACCTCTAACCCTGATGTTTCCTCAGGTGATGGTATCGCAATGGCGTGGCGTGCAGGATGCCGAGTGGCGAACCTTGAGTTCAATCAATTCCATCCAACTTGTCTTTTCCACCCTGAAGCACGTAATTTCCTACTGACAGAAGCACTACGTGGAGAAGGCGCTTTTTTAAGACGCCCAGACGGTTCACGATTCATGCTCGATTTTGATGAACGTGCCGAACTGGCTCCTCGTGATATCGTGGCTCGCGCCATCGACTATGAGATGAAGCGTTTAGGTGCTGATTGTATGTATCTGGACATCAGCCACAAACCGGCCGATTTTATTGAAAAACATTTCCCAACCATTTATACACGCTTGATGGATTTGGGCATTGATATGACCAAAGAGCCGATTCCGATTGTTCCTGCGGCGCACTACACTTGTGGTGGCGTTATTGTCAATAAACAAGGTAAAACGGATCTGCATAACCTGTATGCGATCGGAGAAGTTAGCTACACCGGTTTGCACGGTGCTAACCGAATGGCGTCGAACTCTCTATTAGAATGCGTCGTTTATGCTTGGTCAGCGGCAAAGGATATTTTAAAAGGATTACCAACGGCTCAGCTCCCACCAAGCTTACCCGGTTGGGATGAAAGTAAGGTCAATAACTCTGATGAAGAGGTCGTAATCCAACATAACTGGCATGAACTGCGCCTATTTATGTGGGATTACATGGGGATTGTCCGCACAGATAAGCGCTTAGAGCGAGCACTACGCCGCATTCAATTACTGCAACAAGAAACCCACGAATACTATAGTCATTTCCGCGTTTCAAATAACCTGCTTGAGCTGCGTAACTTACTGCAAGTGGCAGAGTTGATGGTGCGTTGTGCTATGCAACGTAAAGAGAGCCGCGGTTTGCACTACACACTCGATTATCCAGAGTTAGCCGAAAATAGTGGCCCAACTATCTTAACGCCAGACGAGTAACCTCGCCAACGATCATCTGCTAGCGTCAAGTTGACCGAATGAATAAAGGAGCGTTTATCGCTCCTTTATTGTTGGTGATTGGTTATGGGTAACCTGCCGAAGCTGCACCAATAAACGGCGATAATCCGCTTCCACACAACTGTCACGCCACACTAGATAGCGCTTACCTTGTTGTGCATAAATGATCAACACCATAAACGCAAACTGTGTAGAAACCTTTTCAATGGACAAGTTCTGGTCGGCACATTGCCACTCACCGTGACTCGTGAGCTTGAATTGGCCGATTAAGCTAGGGACTAACAGTGAGGTACTCTTTTGCGCCGTGATAAGAGGTGCGTAAAAGAAGGGGAGCGTTACAAGTGGAATCGGCGATATCAATAATGCCCACACGGCTATCATCAAAAAAATGAAGTTAGTAATGCGGGCAAAATGGGAAGGAAATAATACGAAATTAACGCACTTTGCTGAGGTTGTGGGCAACAATTTTATCCACCATGGCCGCATGCCCAAGATTTTCGCTACGACCATGCCCCATGATCCAAGTAAATAGATCAGGGTCGTCAGACTCAAGTAGGGAAACGAAATCTCGTTGCTCATTTTCATTCAGAGAATCAAAGCACTCTTCAAAGAACGGCATCACAACCACATCGAGCTCTAACATTCCACGACGGCATGCCCACTTGATTCTTGCCTTTTCTTCAGTGGTGTACATCGGTTTTCCTCACCTTATGTTTATTTGCGTTGAGTGTATCAACTGGATGAAGATACAACTAGTAGATGAGTCACAGTCCCTGTTCAAGCTGACAAAAAAAAATTTCCGGATTAACATGGGGCTCAAGATTCTCTTTAGGTAACGACTATGGACTGGCAAAACACATTGACACCTCTCGCAGTAACCGCCAATGACTCACTTCCACCACTGATGCTGACTCATCTTGCATCCTGGGGCACTATCATCATTTCAGGCAATGATAAAAAAGCCTATTTGCAAGGCCAAGTGACCTGTAATGTCGTCACTCTTGAACCAACACAGTCAACCTTAGGCGCCCATTGTGATGCGAAAGGCAAAGTATGGTCCGTCTTTCGCCTGTTCCATCATCACGATGGTTATGCGATGTTCCAGCCTTTATCAGCGATAGAGGCTGAATTAAGAGAGCTGAAAAAATACGCTATTTTTTCTAAGGTCAATATCAGCCAGAGCCAAGACATCGCACTGGGTGTTATGGGCGAACAAGCTGAGCAATATATCAACACATTAACGGCAGATGAAGGTGAGGTGCGTTTGATTGACGGTGGTAGCGCCATTAAAATTTCATCCCAACGTTGGCTATTACTTGTTTCAGAGCAAACCGCGCAACAGCTCATGACGCAAAGTGAAGCACTGAAAGTCACCGAGGAAACGTGGACTCGCTTTGATATCGAAGAAGCAGTCCCCATCCTTGGTCAAGCGGATCAAAATGAGCACATACCGCAAGCCGTTAATCTTCAGGCCTTTAATGGTATCAGCTTTAATAAAGGGTGTTATACAGGTCAAGAAACCGTCGCTCGCGCTAAATATCGAGGTATTAATAAGCGTGCAATGTACATCCTTCAAGGCAACATTGAGCAACCGCTAAGTAATGATCAACCAATCATGATCGAACGCTCAGTTGGAGAAAACTGGCGTAGTGCTGGGCAATTCATGGTTCACTACACGTTTGCTGATAATACCGCTATCGGTTTAATAGTCTTACCAAACAATCTCGAGCCAGAAACTGAGTTTCGTCTTGCAAGCCAACCAAACACTCGTTGGTTTATGCAAGCTCTCCCCTACTCTCTTACTGACGAATAAGCTTCTTCCTCATATTGACCATGCGCCTCTTTACGAGGCGTATGCTTTCTAACACTCGCCTATCTCGAATAAATTTCAGGAAAAAGAATGCAACAATGTAATCCATTACATTGACGCGTGATCGCTCTCTAAATCACATAACATTAGAGGTGAATTTTTAGTCATTATTGAAACATAAATAGTCATCAGGTTTATTTTGACGTACTCTTAACAATGCTGGTCAGGACAAACGAGAAGTTGCCCTGACCAGCAAAAAAGTGAATCCACTGATTGTTTCAGGACATCCACTTTTTGTGTAATGCATCTGTGACTATTCGCCCGCCTATTATTTAAGCGGGCTTTTTTTTAGGCTATTCTTAACCAAAATTTAACACTTTCCATAAACAGCAGCTATTCTTTAAAGTGTAATATTTGTCGTGCTTAATATGCACCAAGTGAATGGTGCACTGAGCATTTTTTGTTAGCACTATTTTGAGGAGATAATCACGCAAACATGGGTATTTATCCAACATTCTGCCTACGGCAGCACAAATATCCAAAAGAGTCATCAATAACTGCATATTCCTCTATGGCAATCACACTATTAGAGGCGCAATTTATTTATAATTTGCAGTGTTAGAATAACAGAAGGATCGAAGTATGAGACTGTTTAAGCGCTATACGCCAGGTATGATAGCTAAACACGTAAGTCGGCTTTTTAAAGGAAGAATCTATATTTACGGGGTTGGAAAATTTGAATTCGATAATGGCAAACTGATCTTGCCAGAGCGCGCAGACAAGCGCCACTTTCAGACGGTGAAGGAAGTGAATCAGGAAATCATGAGACTACGCTGCGCCTACGCATAATACGAGTTTCATTAAAGAATTTTAAAAGGGTTGGCCATAAGCCAGCCCTTTTGCCATCATTAGGTTAATCACTGTTAAGGCTCAAGCAGCACCATTTTACTCTTGGCAAGATCAGGTAAATCACCTTTTAAACCCAGTGCTCTTTTCATAATCTCATCTTTGGCTCCAGGAAGTTGCCCAGCCAACTGCATGCCAATGCCACGGATCAGTTTCTTCGCCGGGTTATCACCTTCAAAAAGATCTTTGAAACCTTGCATCGCGGCAATCATTTTGGCGGCTTCTGTTTTTCGCCAACGTTCATAACCTCGCAAATTTTTGAGCAAGCCAATATCTTCACCTTGATGCCACAACGCGAGTAGTTCTTGAGCTAAGCTTGCAGCATCAAGTAAACCTAAATTAACACCTTGCCCGGCTAGCGGATGGATGGTGTGCGCCGCATCACCAACGAGTGCGATTCGTTGTAAAGCAAAATCTCGGGCATAACGCATTTTAAGTGGGAAAGCAGCACGTTCACCGACCACCTCACACAAACCTAAACGATGATCAAACTCAGCGGTCAGTATCTTATTGAATTCGAGCTCAGACAGGCTGAGCAAGCGCTGCGCTCGGTTGGGCTCTGTAGACCAAACGATTGAGCTCATATGAGGATCAGACATAGGTAAAAAGGCCAGCGGACCTTGTGGTGTAAACACTTGCCTTGCCGTCGATTGATGTGGTTCCACCGTGCGGACATTTGCCACCAGCGCACTGTGTCCATAATCCCAATGGGTTAATGGAATGTCTTGCTGCTGACGAACCCAAGAGTTTGCGCCATCGGCTCCTACTATCAATTTTGCGGTGAGTGATTGACCGTTATCGAGCGTTAGCCACGCTTCACTTTCACCGACAGCCAGCGATTGGCATTGAGCGGGCATAAAGAGTGTCGCATTCGCTTGCTTTTGTACTTGTTCGAGTAAGGCTAATTGAATGACGCGGTTCTCAACAATGTGTCCCAGATCCGGCTGAGTCATCTGATTGGCACTAAATTCGATCCGCGCAAAACTATCGCGTTCCCACACTTCCATCGCCGAATAAGGCGCAGCGCGACGAGAAGTAATACCTTGCCATGCACCAAGGTTTCGCAACATGATTTCACTGGAACGGCTTAAGGCGGAGACTCGCACATCCGGCAGCTCTGCAAGTTCAAGGCTGGGTACTCGGCCCTCAATCACGGCGATGCGCAGTTCGCTATGCTTTAATGCTGCGGCCAGTGCAAGGCCAACCATTCCGCCACCCACAATGACAATATCGACACTTTGCATCATATACAGACCCTCTTATCTATTCACTACGCCAAGCGTTCGGCGCAGTAGCGGCATTTTCAGCCACGGTAAATTATCCATCACCATGAGGCCTACATTGCGACCAATACGAGTGGTTAACCAATCATTGGAAAAGAGATGCACCAGGGATGATGTCAGCTTAATGGTGGCATCACGATCCGCTTCTCGGCGTTGGGAAAAAGCTTGTAAACCGCGATAGCAGCCAACATCGGCTTGCTGCTTGATAAGCTCATCCGCCAAGCTTGCCACATCTCGAATACCTAAGTTAAAACCTTGTCCCGCAATCGGATGTAATGTCTGAGCGGCATTGCCCACAATGGCAAAACGATGTGAAATGTTCTGCTCTCGATAACGCAGTTGTAATGGATAGCAGGCACGAGTGCCCACTTTATTCATTTGCCCTAAACGCCAACCAAACGCATCTTGAAGCTGTGCTAAAAAACCCTCATCACTGAGTGAAAAAACTCGCTCGGCTTTCGCGGGAGGTAAACACCAAACTAAAGAGAGTCGATTATCACTCATTGGTAATAACGCGACAGGACCATCGGCGGTAAATCGTTCAAACGCTCGTCCTTGGTGAGCTTTTGAGCTCACAACATTAGCAATAACCGCGACCTGTTCAAAATCATGCTCTTGTTGGATGAGGCCGATTTGCTCGCAGCAGGTCGATATAGCCCCATCAGCTGCGACCAATAACTTAGCTTGGATCGTTCGTTGATCGTTAAGGGTGACAGTGACCTTATCCATACTGCGTTCCACTTGCTGAACCGCGCTTGGGCAAAATAACTCAATATGCGGGCTCTGCTGCATTTTTTGCGCGTAAATCTGCCCAACATCGGCTAATTCAACCACGTAACCTAATGCTTCTAAATCGAGTTGCTGACAAGTGATATCGGTCATCCCAATATGAGACCGATCCGACACATGAATATGTGTAATTGGGATGGCGACCTCTTGCAGTGATGGCCACAAGCAGAGATTTTGCAAAATTTGCACGCTACCGTAGGATAAAGCAATTGAACGCGAATCAAAGCCGGGATGGGCGAGCTTATCATCCAGCGGATGCGCTTCGACCACAGCAATCGCAAGCTTTCCTTGAGAAAGCGTATCTAAGGCCAACGCCAGTGTCGCACCAGCCATCGCCCCACCAGCGATAATCACATCAAATTGCTTCACAGTAACCTCTCTTTAATGCACGGTCGGCTGAGTTTCTTGTAGAGGTTTGATACCAAATTCAGCATGAATTGTTAACACGCAAGCTTTTACATGCTCGATAACGTGTTCCAAAAGTTGAGCTTGCTCATCCAAATCATCCTCTTCATCGATACCGAGCTTGGCAATTTCTTCTAGATCAGCCAAGGCCTCCTTAGTTTCTGCGGACGCTTTTTTCAAAACAACCCCAATCAAGCCAAGCCCAGAAATGAAGTGATTTACCCAATCGGCTACGCCATCAGCCAAATCAAATACACTGGCACTCGCCTCTTCATCTGGCAACAGCAGTGACAACTCCATCTCGCTGCCAGTGAGCTCTTCGATTGTAAAGGTGAGTACTTGTTCAGCCAATGTCAACGGACGATCTGGCCAACCCATACCTTCGTTAGTGTAATCAAAAATAAGTGGCTGCCAGCTCTTATCATTTAAGCCCAGACCACCCGCTAGCATGCCCGTTAGCAACCCATGCAACTCAGCAGGGTTAACCACAAGTGCTGCAGATTGAAGGGCAGTGGCAAGAGAAAGATAATCCGGTTGTTTTTTTTCGCTCATGGGAAGCTCGTAATAAAATCAAATAAGCGCGATCCTACCACTTAGCTTCCAATGCGAAAATGCTCAAAGCGTTAATTGTGGGTAGCTTTTACTCAATTTGCCTAATAACTGTGTTTTTAGTCCCTCATTTTTTACTGCTCGCTTTGAAAAGCTTGAATCTTAGGGCCGCTTTACCTATAGTTTCCACCTCGATGGGCATGTGAGTGGCACCATCTTAGACAGCGCGATAAGAGTTCATCCATCATGAGTAATCAAGCGGTAGACGTAGAAATTTTAGGAAAATTGACTCGTGTGAATTGCCCTGCGGGACAAGAGCAGTCTTTAATCCAAGCGGCACAAGATCTTGATAACCGATTGAAAGAGATGGCAGAGCGTACTAAAGTTACCAATGAGGTAAAGCTACTCACGATTGCTGCGCTCAACATTTGTTATGAATTGCAAACCAAAAACAATGAGAGCCTAGGCCAACAAAATCAATTAACCGAGCGCATGGAACAGCTCGCTGCATCTCTTGAAGATGCCATCAGTAAAGTGAAGCTAGGACAGCAGTAATCTTTACCAGCGTAACCAAATTTACCCTAGAGTGTTTGTCAGCCGGATTTAAGTCCCTGAGCCGATAAGCAACACCAAAGGGTTAGTACTTGGTAGCTATTGAGCAAGCTCGGCTCGTACCGAGAAGCCTGCGGTTACCATTGCTGATCCGCCTTGAACCAGCTGGTTCAAGGGCCAAAATCCGCAACGGCACTCTGGGGTATCCTTATGCAAAACACTCGACACACACTTCGTCAAGTCATCCGCCAGCGGCGTAAACAGCTATCACCTACGCAGCAAAAACACGCTTCAATTGAACTTGTCTCTCGTTTTTCAACACTGCCTGAAGTTTTAACGAGTCAGCACATTGCCCTCTACTTAGCGACCGATGGTGAGCTTGAAACACAACCACTCATAGCGTGGTTATGGCAACAAGGCAAACAGACCTATCTTCCCGTTTTACACCCCTTCTCGAGTGGGAATTTATTGTTCTTGCGCTATGATGCTCAAACCATAATGACGCGAAATAAATACGGCATTGCCGAACCCAAGCTCAACCAAACATTGATCAAACCAGTAAATGAGCTAGATATCATCTGCACACCATTGGTGGCCTTTGATCAAACAGGGCAAAGGCTCGGGATGGGCGGCGGCTATTATGATCGTACGTTAGAAGCTTGGTTTAAAACGGGTAAAGGTGCCCTACCCATAGGCTTAGCTCATGATTGCCAACAAGTGACTCATCTGCCGAGCGAAGCATGGGATATACCTTTACCTCAAATAGTGACTCCAAGCCAAATCTGGCAATGGGAATCATAAATTATTGAGGCTATAATCGCCCCGCAACATTACCGTCACTATAAATCGATATCAGGAGATTGGCATGACTCAAGATGAAATGAAAAAAGCCGCCGGCTGGGCCGCACTCAAATATGTAGAAAAAGGCAGCATCGTTGGTGTGGGTACGGGTTCAACGGTGAATCACTTCATTGATGCGCTGGGTTCGATTAAAGATGATATTAAGGGTGCGGTTTCAAGTTCTATCGCCTCAACAGAGAAGCTAAAAGGCCTAGGTATTGAAGTGTTCGACTGCAATGATGTTGATCAACTCGATATTTATGTTGATGGCGCAGATGAAATCAACCCTGCGCGCGATATGATCAAAGGCGGCGGCGCTGCGCTCACTCGAGAAAAAATCGTTGCCGCGATTGCGGATAAATTCATTTGTATCGTTGATGGTACAAAAGCGGTCGATGTTCTAGGTCAATTCCCACTTCCAGTTGAAGTGATCCCAATGGCGCGCTCTTATGTGGCACGTCAACTGGTGAAACTTGGTGGTGATCCAGCCTATCGCCATGGCGTAATAACGGATAACGGTAACGTTATCTTGGATGTGCACGGATTAAAAATTACTGATGCCAAAGCATTAGAAGATAAAATTAATGGGATTGTCGGCGTAGTAACCGTCGGTTTATTCGCTCACCGAGGTGCTGATGTCGTCATCACTGGCACGGAAAATGGTGCCAAAATCGAAGAGTAAGTCACAAAATAAGGCTACTTTCCGTTATTTCATTACAAACGGCACCCATGGGTGCCGTTTTTCTTCGCTATGCCCTAGAAAATCATGCCTTATTTCGTAATTTTCTTACCCAAAACAAAAAAAGTTTGTTACTTTATTGGTCAGAAGACGCACAAGGAAAACGTTTGTCTTCCAACAAAATGGTTAATCTTCCTCTTTACATTAGCCCTTTTGCTTTATGTGCGCCGTGTTTGCCCACCTTCCCATTTTTAAGGACGAGAATAATGGCCAAAGTTTCACTCGAAAAAGACAAAATCAAAATCTTACTCCTCGAAGGGCTACACCCTTCAACGGTTGAAGTACTGCAATCTGCCGGTTACAGCAATATTGAGTATCACAAAGGCTCTCTGGGTGATGAACAACTGCTCGAAGCGGTGAAAGATGCTCACTTCATCGGAATTCGTTCGCGCACTAATTTGACCGAAGCGGTAATCAACGCGGCAGAGAAGTTGGTTGCTATCGGCTGCTTCTGCATTGGCACCAACCAAGTTGACCTGAATGCAGCCGCAAAACGCGGTATTCCTGTCTTTAATGCACCATTTTCGAATACTCGCAGTGTTGCTGAACTCGTTTTAGGCCAAACACTGCTACTACTGCGTGGGATTCCTGAAAAAAATGCATTGGCACATCGTGGTATTTGGAAAAAAAGTGCTGATAACTCTTATGAGGCACGCGGTAAACGCTTAGGTATTATTGGCTATGGCCACATTGGTACCCAGCTCGGTATCATTGCCGAAAACCTCGGTATGCAAGTCTATTTCTATGACATAGAAAACAAACTCTCACTCGGTAATGCAACGCAAATACATACCATGAGTGAACTACTGAATAAATGTGATGTCATTTCTCTGCATGTGCCTGAAACTCCAGATACTAAAAATATGATGGGTAAAGAAGAGTTTGCACGCATGAAGCCTGGCTCTATCTTTATCAACGCAGCACGCGGAACGGTAGTCGACATTCCCGCACTCTGCGATGCATTGGCATCAAACCATCTAGCTGGCGCGGCAATAGATGTATTTCCAGAAGAACCCGCCACAAACTCTGAACCTTTTGAATCCCCACTGATGCATTTTGATAATGTCATTCTGACACCGCACATTGGTGGCTCAACTCAAGAAGCACAAGAAAATATCGGTATTGAAGTAGCCGGTAAGTTGGCAAAATATTCAGATAACGGCTCAACCTTGTCAAGCGTGAACTTCCCTGAAGTATCGCTGCCAATTCACCGTGATAGTTCGCGTTTACTGCATATTCACGAAAACCGTCCGGGTATTCTGACACAAATCAACACCATCTTCGCCGAAGAAGGGATCAATATCGCCGCTCAATATTTACAAACGTCAGCGGATATCGGTTATGTAGTGATTGACGTAGAAACCGCTCGCTCTGCGGAAGCTCTTACTAAGCTGAAAAGCATCAGCGGCACCATTCGTGCGCGTATTCTTCACTAAGCACTTCTCTAGTAAAAGCACCAAACGACAAAAAGGCCACATAAAATGTGGCCTTCCTTATTTCGATAGGGAGCTCGGTAAATTAAGCTTTAAGCGCTCGCTCCCCGCGAGCAATACCTACCACGCCACTTCGCGCGACTTCGATTACTTCCGTGACTTCCGACAACGCTTGAATAAAGGCATCGAGTTTTTCGCTGGTTCCGGCAAGCTGCACAGTATATTGCGCCGCAGTGACATCCACGATCTGCCCACGGAAAATATCAGCTGTACGTTTCACTTCGGCGCGCGCAAAACCGCTAGCTTTGACTTTCACCATCATCAGCTCACGTTCAATGTGTTCGCACTCTGACACTTCTTGCACTTTAAGCACATCAATCAACTTATGCAGTTGCTTTTGAATTTGTTCAAGTTGCATTTCATCGGTCTTAGTGGTGATGTTTAAGCGTGACAATGTTGCATCATCGGTTGGCGAAACCGTTAGTGATTCAATGTTATAACCACGTTGAGAAAATAGACCAACAACGCGAGACAAAGCACCCGATTGGTTTTCCATTAATATTGAAATAATGTGTCTCATATTATGTTCTCTCCGTTTTGCTTAACCACATTTTGTCCATCCCTTCGCCTTTAATTTGCATTGGGTAGACGTGCTCCGTTTCATCCACATTAATATCAACAAAAACCAATCGATCTTTCATATCGAGTGCTTTTTTAAGCCCGGCTTCAAGTTCATCAGGCTGTGAGATACGGATGCCAACGTGGCCATAAGCTTCTGCAATTGCTGCAAAATCGGGAACAGAACTCATATAAGAATTAGAGTGACGTCCTTGGTAAATAATATCTTGCCACTGTTTTACCATGCCAAGAAAACGGTTGTTTAAGTTAATAATTTTCACTGGAATATCATATTGCAACGCGGTGGAAAGCTCTTGGATATTCATTTGAATACTGCCATCCCCAGTGACAATCACTACCTCTTCTTCTGGCATGGCAAATTTAACCCCCATTCCAGCGGGTAAACCAAACCCCATGGTGCCCAAACCGCCAGAGTTGATCCAACGACGAGGCTTATTGAATGGATAATAAAGTGCGGCGAACATTTGGTGCTGACCAACATCGGAGGCCACATATGCGTCTCCATTTGTCAGTTTATGTAAAGTTTCAATCACTTGCTGCGGCTTAATGCGTTCGCTGGATTTCTCATAAGCTAGGCATTGGCGGTCGCGCCAGCTTTGGATATCTTGCCACCATAGTTCAAGCGCCTGCGAATCATTACAGCCACCTTGCTCAGAGAGCAATTGCAGCATAGTTTCCAGTACTTGTTCGGCTGATCCCACTATCGGCAGATCGACTGGCACATTTTTAGAGATCGACGAAGGATCAATGTCAATGTGCATGATCTTAGCGTTCGGGCAATACTTTTCTAGATTATTGGTTGTACGGTCATCAAAACGCACGCCAATACCGAAAATCAAATCCGCATTGTGCATCGCCATATTGGCTTCATACATGCCATGCATTCCAAGCATGCCTAACGCATTTTTATGCGTCCCAGGGAAAGCACCAAGCCCCATTAACGTGCTGACTACGGGTAAATTGAGCGTTTCAGCCAGTTGTAAAATGTGCTGATCTGCGCCTGAAATAACAGCGCCACCACCAATGTACAATACGGGTTTTTTGGCTTCTAACAACGCTTTTAGCGCCTTTTTAATTTGCCCTTTATGACCAGAAGTAGTTGGGTTGTATGAGCGCAGTTTGATCGACTCAGGATACGTGTAAGGGAGTTTGATCTGAGGATTCATCACATCTTTAGGCAGATCGATCACGACCGGCCCCGGGCGCCCTGTTGAGGCAATATAAAAGGCTTTCTTAATGGTTTCAGGAATATCTTCAGCTTTTTTTACAAGAAAACTGTGTTTGACGATCGGACGAGAAACCCCAACGATGTCACATTCTTGAAACGCATCGTTACCAATGAGGTTATTTGGCACGTTGCCTGAAATAACAATCATTGGAATTGAGTCCATGTAAGCGGTAGCAATCCCTGTGACGGTATTCGTCGCCCCTGGGCCAGAACAAACAAGTACCACACCCGTTTTTCCGGTTGCTCGAGCATAGCCATCTGCCATGTGCGTGGCCGCTTGCTCGTGGCGAACAAGGACATGTTTAATTTGGTCGGTTTTTGCGTGCAGCGCATCGTAAATATCAAGAACGGAACCACCTGGGTATCCAAATATTTGCTCTACACCTTCTTCGATCAGAGATTGAACCACCATCTCTGCGCCAGATAACATCTGTTGATTGGATTGCGTTGCCATTTTTTCTCCTTACCAGTACCCAACACATGGTCAGTCAATGGGCCTGGTTTTACATAGTTTAGGGCTTATTTGTAGCCTAATTCGAAAACTTTCCACTTTCGGCTATGTCTTGCTTTTGTCATAACAAAAAACAAGGTAACGCAACAACTGTAACTCTTTCTTATCATCGGGTCGAACGCCAAATAGCGCACACTTTGGCAAATGTTTGGTTAAATGGAATTTTATTAGGTAACTATCGTAAAACTGGTATTAAAAACAGCTCAATCCATGAGTAATTAGCAAAAATAAAGCAAAAAATATTACCATGCAGCAATGTAGCGTTATGAGGAAGCGAGGTTTAACTTCCGTCGTAATATAAAAAATCCCCCACGCTTTATCTGAAAAGCAAGTGGAGGATTTTTAAACAATGAAAAAACTATCTTAAGATAATCTTACTCACCTTTAGTCTTTTCTTTGTACATTTCCTCGATTTCATCTTGGTAACGATCACTAATGACTTTTCTACGCAGTTTCTGAGTCGGCGTCAGCTCACCTTTGTCCATTGAAAAAGCCTTAGGTAATAATTTAAACTTTTTCACCTGCTCAAATTTGGCTAGCTCTTTTTGCAAATCATTGACTCGTTTTTCCAGCATCTCAACCACTTGGTTGTTCTTGATAAGATCTAATCTGTCATGATATTTGATGTTGAGCTCTTTGGCGTAAACCTCCAAGCTGTCATAACAAGGTACAATTAAAGCCGATACAAATTTACGTGTGTCAGCAATCACCGCAATCTGTTCAATAAAGTGATCTTTACCAATCGCTCCCTCAATAACTTGTGGCGCAATGTATTTACCACCGGAGGTTTTCATCAGCTCTTTGATACGATCAGTAATGAAGACATTACCTTGTTCATCAATGTGTCCAGCATCTCCTGTTTTGAGAAAACCTTGTTCATCGAATGCTAACGCCGTTTCTTCAGCCATTTTATAGTAGCCGCGCATAACCATTGGTCCGCGAACAAGAATTTCATTGTTGTCACCGATTTTGACCTGAGCTCCTGGCATCGACATGCCTATTGAATCAGGATTAAAACACCGATCATCCCAACAAGAAACCGTTGCTGTGGTTTCCGTCATGCCATAGCCCAACTTCACGTTAATGCCAATGGCATGGAAAAATCGGCCGATGGTTTCATCTAATTTCGCGCCACCGCAAGGCATGAAATTAATCCGCCCACCAAGCAATGCACGCAATTTAGACAACACGATTTTATCCGCTAACGCGTAACTCTTTTTCAGCATGAAGGATGGTTGGCGCTTTTCTTGATGACAAAGAGCCATCTTAGCCCCCATATTGACCGCCCAAGTAAACAGCACTTTTCGATGCAACGGCGCTTTCGAGACTTTTTCGTGAATAGCGGAGAAAATTTTCTCGTAGAAGCGAGGAACGGCACACATTACTGTTGGCTTTAGCTCACTCAATGCATCACGTACTTGCATCGTATCCTGCAAATAACAGTTAGTTGCACCGCTGTAAAGAATGTAAAAAGTCCACGCCCGTTCAAACACGTGTGACAATGGTAAAAAACAGAGTGACACATCATCCTTAGAGATGTTTAACCGCTCATCATGCCCTTCAAGCTGAGCGCCAATATTACGGTAATCAAGCATCACGCCTTTAGGTTGACCTGTGGTGCCTGAGGTATAGATGAGCGTCAGCAGATCATCCATATTCGCCTGTTCAAGGCGAGACTCTAATTCCGCTTGCTGGCCATCTGTATTTTGTTCAATAAAAGTCTGCCAATGGATGCCATGTTGAAAACTTTTTAGATCAATGCCATCACTCATGGCGACAATTAATTCAAGCTGTTCGCACTCATCAAAAAAATCCAGTGCCGCATCGTATTGTGCCTGTTCACCGACCAAGAGCACTTTGACATCAGCATCTTGAATAATATAACTGGCCTGCGCTGGCGTATTAGTTGGATAAATAGGTACTGTAACGGCTCTTAACTGCAAAGTAGCCAAGTCAGCTATTGTCCACTGCGGCATGTTATTCGAAAAAATCCCGACTTTATCTTGGATTTTTATACCTTGCGTTAAAAGTGCAAGTGACATCGCATCGATACGTTGACCAAATTGCTTCCAGCTGATCCCATGCCACTCTTTCTCTATTTTGTGTTTTAGAGCAATGCACTCGCCACCTTTGACAATCTGTTCACGAATTCTTTTTACGATATGGAAATTTAAATTGGGCATCTTTTTTACCTGTAGCTTACACATGTAAGCTTTTTGAGCGCACAAGTGTACATTTAGAAGCAAAAAAGGCAACTGACGGATGTCAAAGTTATCAATTAATTCTACAGACAAAAAAGCCCTGAATGGATATAACCAATTCAAGGCTCAAAGAGGAGTATCACTAAGTTTAGATCACCGTACAAACTAACGGGTAAACGTTAGTTTAATGCAACAACTTCGCCGCAAATCATCATTAACTGATCACGCAGCCAAATATGGCCTTTGTCTTTTTCACTAGACTCATGCCAACTGAGATAACCACTGATTTGACCATTTGCAAATGGGAAATCGAGGATTTGTAACTGATCTCGGTTAGCCGCATTCTCAACCATCCAACGAGGTGCAATCGTCACCAACTCAGATTGTCCGACCACATAAAGCACGTTGCTCAAACTGGTCCCTTCATAATAAGGAACACAGTCTAATTCGCGGTATGCTTGCTCAGAAAAGCTACGTTGCCCATGGATGCGAGATAACTTCGCATGCTTTTCAGCTGTTAGGCTATCAGCGTTAACAGAGCCATTGATGCGAGGATGAGACTTAGATGCCACCACCACTAATTTATCTTGGAAAATTTCCGTACTGGAGAACCCTTGTTCATCAAAACGCGCGTAATCAATCACAAAATCGATCTCTTGGTAACGCATACGCTCGGCTAACAAACGGTTAAATTCCGCATCAAGATGAAGTTGGACCAAAGGCGCTTGTTCATGAACTGATGACATAATTTTCGGCGCGAAACGCATATCACAAGGACTGCAAATCGCTAATTTAAATAAGCGGGTTGATGTTTCAGGAGAAAACACCGAACTTGGCAGTTCATTACGGATTAATTGCAGTGCTTGACGCATCGGACCGAACAGTTGACGTGCACGTTGAGTAGGTTGAATACCTCGCCCTTGTCGCATAAACAGTTCATCATTAAACATTACCTTCAAACGCGCTACAGCATTGCTGACTGCTGGCTGAGACATACCCAAATTATGAGCGGCACGGGTAATATTTTGCTCTTGCATTACTGCATCAAAAACCGTCAGCAGGTTTAAATCTACACCACGTAATGTGCTTTCCATGCGGTAACTAGCAATAGCGCTCATTGCATCTTTTTTATCTAACATTTTTGGGACGCCTCTTGTTGTTATCGTCAATACCGTAAAAGTAATTTTTTAGAATAGATAACCTGCCATTTATTATATTTACCCAGACACAACTGGGTGGAGGCTACTATCTGCTAAGCATTTATCGATTGGCAACAAGATTGATAAAATATCAGTTTTTTTTATCCAAACAAAAAGATTGTCCTTATTTATCAGTACGATGTATTTTTATAAAAAACCATAAAACAGAAAAATTTATGCATTTTATTCAAAACATTGAATCAAGTGATGAATAACAAGCCTTCACCTTGATACATTCACCAAATAAATTAATTACGTCAAAATTCAAAGCATTTCGTCAATATTAGCTAAATGACACATAACTAGGGAAATCAACCTGTCGCCATAAAGACTGGCTCAGCTCTTTATGATTATCCCATTTGCCATTTTGTACCCATTCAACCAAGGCTTTCGCTACATTAGGATAGACAACGCGCTCGACCTGTTTTTCATCCAACCAACGGCGTAACTCCGACGGGTCCAAAAACTCCATAGATGCAGCAAGCCCGAGATTCTCAAGAGTGGCAACGTTACTTTGCTGCTCAAATTGACCCGATAGTGGCTTAAGTAGCAGCTTTTTACCCAATGAAAGTGCTTCTGATGGTAATTCAAAGCCACCATTAGCAATCACGCCATCGCAGCAATGCAAGTGATATTGAAAATGGGTATGACATAAGGGACGCAGCTCAACATTTTCAACGGATTGCGCTTCCATTAAGGAAGGGTGATAACAAATAAATGCTTGATTTGAAAAACGAAAAAGCAACTCAAGAATATCATCAACATGCTCAAATGGAAGATAGACCAAAATGAAATGCTCGTTAGACGTATGCTGCTCTGAACGATAGATAATCGGAGGAAGGATCGGTTGATCAAAATGATACCAATGTAAACCGACGTGGTAGTTGGCAGGCGCAAACTGTTGAATAATCTGTTTATCCAGCCAACTTGCCCCTTTCAAAGGCACATTATAACGAAATGCATTTTGATGACTTATCCCAATACACGGAATACCTTGCTGTTTAGCCGCCCATGCCGATACTGGTTCAAAGTCATTAATGACCAAATCATACGGAGACAAATCGAGGTTTTTTGTCTCACTCACGAAAGTCAGCAAATTATTATTCAGCGCCGTTTTAACGTAATTTACGTGTCCCTGTTCAGTTTCAAAAGTAAAACCGCGCCGAGTTTGGTAATCACCGAAACTTTCCATCGAAAAGTATTTCTCTTTTTCACGTCCAGAAAAGAGAAATTGCACATCAATTTTGGCTTCTTTCAACGCTTCACTCATCACTCGTGAACGAGCAATATGGCCATTTCCGGTGCCTTGGACACCATACAGAATTTTCAAAAGCCTCTCTCCACCAACCACAAAGCAAATCTTGCGCTGCTTACACCAAGCAGCGCGCCAATCACGATATCCGTCAAGAAGTGAACCCCAAGTAGGATGCGAGATACGCCAATTAAGCCAGCCCAAACCAAGACAAAAGCATCGCTATGAGGATAGAAGTGGCCAATTAATGTCGCCATAACAAACCCTGCAGCCGTATGACCAGAGGGCAAACTATAGCGATCCGAAGGGGTAATAAAGGCAATGAATGAAGGAGAAAACTCTTCAGGGCGACGACGCTGAAAGCTATTTTTCAATCCCCAATAAATAGGGAGTTCAATCGCGAAAGCGGCCAGTCCAGCCATTAAGAATAGGTGGCCATTAAGCGGGTCTAAATACCAAGCTAAAGCACCAATCAACGCGTACAAATGCCCATCCCCAGTATGGGAAATAGCTTTGCTGATCTGCGCTACAGGCTGATTAAAACGATGCTGTAAACAAAATAGCGAAAACGCTACGTCAAACTTAACAATTTGTCCGATGGCACGCATGAGCGACTCCTGTCATTCCATAAACCTCTTACGCTCTAAACGTAGAAGTTTAAAATGACAAATACGTGACTGTTTGTTGGAGAATGAATGAATTTAACCGATGACAAACGTTCTTGCGTGAAAACATTCCGTGCTACAAAAAGTGATCCTCTCTACCAATTCTGCTCATTTTTACCGCTTTTGACTAAAACTGATCCGATATGAATAAAAAAACAACTTAATGGTTGACGAGTTAAGTCGAGTACGGTACTAATTTGTTAACTTAATCTTGTGGAATGTTACGAATGACTATCCGTTTTTCTATCCTGCTGGGCCTGCTCCTTATCGTGAACCATTCGCGCGGGTAGGTTGTGGAAGAAAAACACCACACAAGATGACAAGAGCCCGCACTGAGATGCGGGTTTTTTTATAACTATATTTAGGAAGTAAACGATTAACCATCGGTGCAAGGGAGCAAACATGAATAATCAAGTCATTATATTCGATACCACATTACGTGATGGCGAACAAGCTTTGTCAGCAAGCTTAACCGTTAAAGAAAAACTGCAGATTGCTTACGCATTAGAGCGCCTTGGTGTTGATGTTATTGAAGCAGGTTTTCCAGTTTCCTCCCCAGGTGATTTTGAATCGGTCAAAACGATTGCCAAACACATTAAAAACAGCCGCGTCTGCGCGCTTTCTCGCGCGGTAGCAAAAGATATTGATGCAGCGGCCGAAGCTCTGAAAGTCGCCGATGCTTTTCGTATCCATACGTTTATTTCAACCTCAACCATTCATGTGCAAGATAAATTGCGCCGCAGTTATGATGATGTGCTCGAGATGGCAGTCAGTGCGGTGAAACACGCCCGTAACTACACCGATGACGTCGAATTTTCCTGTGAAGATGCGGGCCGAACGCCCATTGATAATCTCTGTAGAATGGTCGAAGCCGCAATTAATGCCGGAGCTAAGACCATCAATATTCCAGACACGGTCGGTTATACTGTTCCTAGCGAATTTGGTGGCATTATTCAGATGCTGTTTGAGCGAGTCCCTAACATAGATAAAGCCATTATTTCCGTTCATTGCCACGATGACTTGGGAATGTCAGTCGCAAACTCGATTGCCGCTGTACAGGCTGGCGCAAGGCAAATAGAAGGCACCATCAACGGTATTGGTGAGCGCGCTGGTAACTGTTCACTGGAAGAGATCGCGATGATCATCAAAACTCGTCAAGAATTCCTCGGCGTACATACTGGCTTAAAGCATGATGAGATCCACCGCACCAGTAAGTTGGTCAGCCAACTGTGCAATATGCCGATTCAAAGTAACAAAGCAATTGTCGGTGCCAACGCATTTAGCCACTCGTCAGGCATTCACCAAGATGGCATGTTGAAAAACAAAAACACTTACGAAATCATGACTCCAGAGTCAATTGGCCTAAAAAACCAAGCGCTGAACTTAACGAGCCGCAGTGGCCGCGCCGCAGTAAAAAGCCATATGGATAGCATGGGTTACAATGAAAACGAATACAACCTCAATGCCTTGTATGAAGATTTCTTAAAATTGGCAGATCGTAAAGGCCAAGTGTTTGACTATGACTTAGAAGCTTTGATGCACTTTTCAAATCTGCGTGATGAAGACGATTTCTACAAATTGAACTATTTGAGTGTTCAATCAGGCAGTGTTATGGCGACCACCAGTATTAAATTGCTTTGTGGTGATGAAGAAAAATGTGAAGCTGCCGTTGGTAATGGTCCTGTCGATGCGCTTTACCAATGTATTTACCGTCTAACTGGCTATGAGATCGTATTGGATAAATTTGACCTTACCGCCAAGGGCGAAGGTGAAGATGGACTCGGGCAAGCCGATATTATTGCCAACTACAAAGGGCGAAAATATCACGGTACAGGCGTCTCTACGGATATTGTCGAAGCATCAGGACAAGCCTTATTGCACGTGATCAATAGCATTCATCGTGCCGATCAAATTGCAGAAATTAAACAAAAGAAAGTGGCAACCGTTTAACGTACCTAGATTAGAGCTTTCAGTCTTTAGAGCTCACTGGGGCAAGCAAATATAAAAATAGTAAAGGACTAACATGACAGACAAAACATACAAAATTGCCGTTCTTGCAGGTGATGGTATCGGCCCAGAAGTAATGCAACAAGCACACAAGGTATTGGATGCGATTGAAAAAAAACATGCTATCCGGTTTGCCAGAGAAGAACATGATGTCGGCGGGATTGCGATTGATAAACACGGTTGCCCGCTACCTGAAAGCACCATTAAAGGATGTGAAGAGGCAGACGCCGTATTGTTTGGTTCCGTAGGCGGTCCTAAATGGGAGCATTTACCACCCAACGACCAACCAGAACGCGGCGCACTCCTACCGCTTCGCAAACATTTTCAACTGTTTTGTAACTTGCGTCCTGCTCAAATTCATTCCGGCTTAGAAAGCTTTTCTCCTTTACGATCCGATATCTCCGATCGTGGCTTCGATATTGTGGTTGTTCGGGAATTGACTGGTGGTATTTATTTTGGCCAACCCAAAGGACGAGAAGGCGAAGGGGCAAATGAAAAAGCATTTGATACCGAAGTTTACCACCGCTACGAAATCGAACGCATTGCAAAAATAGCGTTTGAGTCCGCACAATTACGTCGTAAAAAAGTATGCTCAGTCGATAAAGCGAACGTATTACAAAGCTCTATCTTATGGCGTGAGGTCGTGGAAGAGATCGCAAAAGATTATCCGGACGTCGAGCTTTCACACATTTATATCGATAATGCCACTATGCAGCTCATTAAAGATCCCTCTCAATTTGATGTCATGCTGTGCTCTAATATTTTTGGTGACATCATTTCCGATGAATGCGCCATGATCACAGGCTCAATGGGCATGCTACCTTCCGCTAGCCTTAATGAAAGCAATTTCGGTCTCTATGAGCCAGCAGGTGGCTCTGCACCTGATATCGCAGGAAAGAACATTGCTAACCCAGTTGCACAAATTCTTTCCGCCGCTTTAATGCTACGTTATAGCTTGGGCGAAGAAAGTGCCGCTCAAGCTATCGAAAATGCCGTATCAAAGGCGCTTACCGCAGGTGAACTCACCGCAGATCTTGCCAGTGGTAAATCGGCACTTTCAACCTCTGAAATGGGCGATAAAATTGCCAGCTATATTTTAAACTCATAATTAGTAGGACTAGGCTCGCCTAGTCCTTTATAAAGCTCAAAGAGCTCAAGGAAGAAGCAATGTCGCAAGCAAAAACCTTATACGAAAAAATTTATGATGCCCACATTGCGGTATCAGCTGAAGGGGAAACCCCCATCCTTTATATCGATCGTCATCTCGTTCATGAAGTGACATCACCGCAAGCATTTGATGGTTTACGCGAAAAGGGACGTAAAGTTCGTCAGACGAGTAAAACATTCGCTACCATGGACCATAACGTTTCAACCACCACAAAAGACATTAATGCCTCGGGTGAGATGGCTCGAATCCAAATGGAAACATTATCCAAGAACTGTGCTGAGTTTGGCGTAACACTCTACGACTTAAATCATAAATACCAAGGCATCGTTCATGTCATGGGGCCAGAATTAGGTATTACTCTTCCCGGTATGACCATTGTCTGCGGTGACTCACACACAGCAACACATGGCGCATTTGGCTCGTTAGCGTTTGGCATCGGTACATCAGAAGTTGAGCACGTACTTGCAACCCAAACATTGAAACAAGCTCGCGCGAAAACGATGAAAATTGAGGTGACAGGCAAAGTCGCTCCAGGCATCACCGCTAAAGATATCGTGCTAGCCATTATAGGTAAAACAACGGCGGCAGGTGGTACAGGCTATGTCGTTGAATTTTGTGGTGAAGCGATTACCGATCTTTCAATGGAAGGTCGTATGACGGTGTGCAATATGGCGATTGAGCTTGGAGCAAAAGCCGGTCTTATCGCCCCTGATCAGACTACTTTCGACTACATTAAAGGTCGCAAATTTTCTCCTCAAGGAAGCGATTTAGAAGCCGCCATAGAGTACTGGGCAACGCTAAAAACAGATGATAATGCCAAATTCGATGCAGTTGTTACCCTAAATGCCACGGACATCAAACCACAAGTAACTTGGGGCACAAACCCAGGCCAAGTAATTGCTGTCGACGAAACCATTCCATCTCCTAATAGCTTTAGTGATCCTGTCGAAAAAGCATCAGCAGAAAAAGCATTAGCGTATATGGGACTTGAGGCAGGTAAATCCTTGTCAGACTATAAAGTAGATAAAGTTTTTGTCGGTTCTTGCACGAACTCACGCATTGAAGATATGCGAGCAGCAGCTCAAGTCGCGAAAGGTAAAAAAGTCGCACCACATGTTCAAGCATTGATTGTTCCAGGTTCAGAGCAAGTTAAGGCGCAAGCGGAAGCGGAAGGCTTGGATAAAATATTTATTGAAGCGGGTTTTGAATGGCGCTTGCCGGGCTGTTCAATGTGCTTGGCTATGAACAATGACAGGCTCGGTGCAGGTGAGCGTTGTGCATCAACATCCAACCGCAATTTTGAAGGCCGCCAAGGTCGAGATGGACGTACACATTTAGTCAGTCCTGCAATGGCCGCCGCCGCCGCCATCGCTGGACACTTTGTCGATATCCGTAATATTCATTCTTCAACACTCAACTAAACAGGGGATCACCAATGTCAGGTTTTAAACAGCACACAGGTTTGGTCGTTCCTCTTGATGCAGCGAACGTCGATACAGATGCCATTATCCCTAAGCAATTTTTACAGAAAGTAAATCGCACTGGTTTTGGCAAACACCTTTTTCATGATTGGCGTTTTCTAGATGATGCAGGTCAACAACCTAATCCAAATTTTGTCATGAATAAACCTCGCTATGAAGGAGCGAGCATTCTACTTGCTCGTGAAAACTTTGGGTGTGGTTCTTCACGAGAACATGCCCCTTGGGCTTTAGCGGATTACGGCATCAAAGCCATGATTGCACCCAGTTTTGCGGATATTTTTTATGGTAACTCAATCAATAACCAAATGGTTCCAGTCCGCCTTACAGAGCAAGAAGTTGATGAAATATTCCAATTTGTTGAAGGAAATGAAGGTGCTCAACTAACTGTAGATCTTGAACGAATGGAAGTTAAAGCCAATGGAAAAACATACTCATTTGAAATTGATGAATTTCGTCGCCATTGCTTACTTAATGGATTAGACAATATCGGTTTGACGCTACAGCACGAAGATGAAATCGCTGATTATGAAACAAAAATTCCTAGCTTTTTGAAATAGCGAGTATCGATTTAATTTCCAGAGGTTGGTGTAGATGCATCAACCTTTTATTTTATCTGAAATTTATCAATCCCTACCTAGGTCATATAACCTAGGAGATGAGAGGTAAACGATGAAATATCTATTAACGCTATGTTTGACACTCGGGTCAACGAATGTATTTTCAGCTCCTAAATCACAACTATGGGATTATTGGAACTCTAGTAATGAAGAAAATACACAAGCCATTTCACATCAAATTTGGCAGACAACACTTGATACTTATCTAATCCAAGAAAATCACAACAACCTCTTCGATTATCAAAGGGTCAACTCAAAAGATAAAGAGCAATTAGAGCTCTATATTTCACAATTATCAGCCCTTGATCCAAGAGAGTATGCAAAGCTGGAACAATATGCTTACTGGGTCAACTTATATAATGCCTTAACAGTTAACTTAATCGTCGATCATTACCCAATACCATCCATCACTAAACTGGGAGGATTTTTCTCATTTGGCCCTTGGGAACAAAAGATCATTACCATCAATCAAAAAGAGCTGACTCTCAATGATATTGAACATCGAATTTTAAGACCTATTTGGAAAGATCCTCGAACCCATTATGCGGTCAACTGCGCAAGTCTTGGCTGCCCAAACTTACAAAAGCAGGCTTTCACAGCAGAAAATACTGAATTATTACTGGAGAAATCAGCCACTGAGTTTATCAATAGCGAAAAAGGAGTAAAGGTCACCAATGATAAATGGGTTCTGTCTTCTATTTATGACTGGTTTGCTGAAGATTTTGGAACGAAACAGCAATTATTTGAGCACTTAGTGCAGTATAACAAGGCACTAAAAAGCGAGAAAAAGAGTATCAGCTATCACTATGATTGGACATTGAATGATACTAAATGATACGAATAGATAGAAAAAAACCTCAGCATTTCTGCTGAGGTTTCGTAATTCAAACCTGGCGATGTCCTACTCTCACATGGGGAGACCCCACACTACCATCGGCGCTGTTGTGTTTCACTTCTGAGTTCGGCATGGGTTCAGGTGGGTCCACAACGCTATGGTCGCCAAGCAAATTATTTTAGCTTACAGAGCTATAAAACTGGTGCTGATACCCAGAATCGAACTGGGGACCTCATCCTTACCAAGGATGCGCTCTACCGACTGAGCCATATCAGCACACTGTATCTTGTGTCACAAGTGACTAAAAAGCCCGCTCTTACAAACGGGCTCTTATAAATTCAAAGCCTGGCGATGTCCTACTCTCACATGGGGAGACCCCACACTACCATCGGCGCTGTTGTGTTTCACTTCTGAGTTCGGCATGGAATCAGGTGGGTCCACAACGCTATGGTCGCCAAGCAAA
>NZ_CAWPJH010000006.1:0-103242 GCF_963888445.1 Vibrio sp. B1-2 | reverse complement strand
AACATGGCTGAAAGCTTAATACTTGAAGGGCGAAGGGAAAGAACATTCCCTAGAACAGTTAAGCCTAGACCACAACGGTATGCTAAGAACAAAAATGCCGTTCACTCTTAAGTGAACGGCATTAGCTGTTGAGGCAACCTTTTTCGCACTATTTAGAGATACGATTTATTCATCGAAAGCATAACCATGCATGCCAAGTAATTGGCCATCTAAATAGGCTTTACCTTCACGCATTTCCAAGCGTCCTTCAACGAACCATTGTGCCACTAGTGGGTAAATTCGATACTCTTGAGCTTGGACACGTTGAGTCAAAATCTCAACGGTATCTTCATCAAAAATAGGCACTTTTGCTTGTAGAATGACTGGGCCACCATCAAGTTGTTCAGTCACAAAATGCACACTGGTGCCGTGCTCTTCATCACCCGCGTGAATCGCGCGTTGGTAGGTATTCAACCCAGGATATTTAGGAAGTAAAGAAGGATGAATATTGAGCATCCGTCCTAAATAGTGACGCACAAACTCACCACTCAGAATACGCATGTAGCCAGCAAGAATGATTAAGTCAGGCGCGTATTGGTCAATTTTCTCCATCAATACCGCATCAAACGCATCTCGCGTGTCAAAGGCATTTGGGTCAATATGCACCGCCGCCGCACCTGCTTTTTTAGCTCGTTCTAAGCCATAAGCAGTTGCTTTGTTTGAAAAAACAGCCGTTACTTTGCCATCTTTAATTTTCGTTTCACACGCATCAAGGATAGCCTGTAAGTTGGTGCCATTTCCTGAAACTAAAACAACAATACTTTTCATCAGTTATTTGATCTCTACTTGCTCTTCATCGAGTTGAGCTTCAGCAATATGACCGATAACCCACGCATTTTCGCCTTCCGCTTGCAGTAATTGAACCGCCGCTTGTGCTTGATCCATTGGAAGCGCAACAATCAGGCCGACACCACAGTTAAATGTGCGGTACATTTCATGAGTGGTTACATTCCCTTTTTCTTGCAGCCATTGGAAAATAATTGGCCATTCCCAGCTATTGCCGTCAATCACCGCTTTCGTCCCTTGCGGAAGAACGCGAGGAATGTTTTCCCAGAAACCACCGCCAGTAATGTGTGAAATGGCGTGAATATCATGCTCGGCGATCATTTTAAGCGCTGATTTGATGTAAATTTTGGTTGGTGTCAGTAAGTGCTCACCAATCGTTTTGCCAGCCAAGTCTTCATTTTTGTCGGCACCTGATACTTCGAGGATCTTGCGAACTAATGAATAGCCGTTTGAGTGGGGGCCGCTAGAGCCAACCGCAATCAGAGCATCACCTGCTGCTACTTTTGAGCCATCGATGATCTCTTCTTTTTCAACCACACCGACACAAAAGCCAGCGACATCGTAATCTTCACCTTCGTACATACCCGGCATTTCAGCGGTTTCACCACCGATCAAAGCGCAACCTGCTTGCACACAACCATCGGCAATACCCGACACCACATCAGCAGCAGTATCTACATCCAATTTGCCCGTGGCGTAGTAGTCCAAAAAGAAAAGCGGTTCAGCACCTTGAACAATCAAATCGTTAACACACATTGCAACCAAGTCAATGCCAATGGTGTCGTGCTTATTCATATCCAATGCGAGGCGAAGTTTTGTGCCAACTCCATCGGTGCCAGAGACTAAAACAGGATGTTTATATTTGGTTGGTAGCTCGCAAAGCGCGCCAAAACCACCAATGCCACCCATAACTTCAGGGCGACGAGTGCGTTTGACGGCGCCTTTAATTCGTTCAACAAGTGCATTGCCTGCATCAATATCTACGCCAGCATCTTTGTAACTAAGAGAAGTGTTATTACCGCTCACGGGGAAGTCCTCGGTCATAAGTTGGATATGAAAACGGCGCTATTCTAACAGGGCTTAAAACAAAAAGGAAAACGTTTGCGTCAGTTTTTTTGTTTATAATTGGCACTGAAATTAGCATAAAAAGTGTGTACAATTCGAAGGTTTGTTTAAATGTCGTCGGAGATGAAAATGAAAGTTGTTGAAGTTAAACACCCTCTAGTTAAGCATAAACTTGGGTTAATGAGGGAAGGGGATATCAGCACTAAGCGTTTTCGTGAGTTAGCTACAGAAGTGGGTAGCCTACTAACTTATGAAGCAACCTCAGACTTTGAAACAGAAAAAGTGACGATTGAAGGCTGGAATGGCCCAGTTGAAATTGATCAAGTCAAAGGTAAAAAAGTAACGGTAGTACCTATTTTGCGTGCTGGTCTTGGCATGATGGACGGCGTTTTGGAGCACATTCCAAGTGCGCGGATTAGTGTTGTTGGCATCTATCGTGATGAAGAAACGCTTGAGCCTGTCCCTTATTTCAACAAACTCGCTTCTAATATTGAGGAGCGAATTGCGCTTGTGGTTGACCCAATGCTGGCAACTGGCGGTTCCATGATTGCGACGATCGATTTGCTCAAGGAGCGCGGCTGTAACCAATTTAAAATTCTCGTTTTAGTTGCAGCGCCTGAAGGCATCGCGGCGTTAGAAAAAGCGCACCCTGATGTTGAGCTCTATACGGCGGCAATTGATGAGAAATTGAATGATAAAGGTTATATCGTTCCTGGTCTTGGCGATGCTGGTGATAAGATTTTTGGTACGAAATAAGCGTTAATTTTATACTGTCTTAAAGGAGAAACGAAAGTTTCTCCTTTTTTATAGTTGCTTCAGTGATGCGTCATTACGGTCATTTTATTGCTCAACAGAATTAACGCATTGTTCGATGATTATTTTTTAAGACTTAACGTACTGCTTTTTCTGTGGCTATTAGCTGGCGCACCTTGTGATGAATTTGTGGGTCGGCGCGGTGCTCTTTTGGTATTTGGAGCATGGCGAAACTCATCGGCATTGCGTCCTTGGAACGTTTTTGGCTTTTGATTTCTGCGTGCCGTCGAGGTTTGATTTTGCTCACGACTATCATACAGTTTTGCATCGGTAGCTTTGCGAATACGCTTACCCGTCACATCAAGCTTGGACGCGCCTTCCGTACCGCAAGAACTCTCACACATTGCTAATATTTCAGCGACTTCCTCGTCGCTTAAATAACGCCATTCACCATTCGGGATACCGTCTAGGCTGATGTTCATAATACGAACTCGGCGTAGTTTAAACACTTCGTAACCTAAGGCCTCACACATACGACGAATTTGACGGTTTAACCCTTGTGTTAACACAATTCTAAAGGAGAACTTCGTTTCTTGGGTTACTTTGCAAGGCAGTGTCACCGTATCAAGAATTTCCACGCCAGAGGCCATCTTATGTAAAAATTCGTCGGTGATGGGTCTATCTACTCGGACGACGTACTCTTTTTCATGGTTATTACCAGCACGTAATATCTTATTGACTATGTCACCATCGTTAGTCAGAAAGATCAGTCCATCAGATGGTTTGTCTAATCGACCTATCGGGAAAATACGTTTGTGGTGGCCAATAAAATCAACAATGTTACCTGGAATATCGCGCTCTGTTGTGCAGGTGATTCCAGTCGGTTTGTTAAGGGCAATGTATATCGGTTTTTCTTTTGATTTTAATGGATTACCATCAATACACACCTCATCGTTCGGCGTGACTTTAGTGCCCATTTCCGGCAATAGTCCATTGATGGTTACTCGGCCTTGTTCAATTAACTTATCGGCCTCTCGACGAGAACAGAAACCAGTTTCACTGATGTATTTGTTTAAACGGATGGTAGCTTGTTGTGACATAGGTTGCTCTTACGTTTCCCAACGGCGGTGAATAAAAATAAAGCAACACTCTGAGTGTTGCCTAGTAACGTTGCAATATTTTAGCAGTTAATATTAATTAACCAAGGCGTTTTTAATGACACTCATGGTTTCCAGCCTTTCCCCATCACTTTTCCTCAACAAGATATAGACGGCATTGACGCCTTTATTTATGCGAAGAGGGAATGCTTTTATTTGTATGAGAAAATGGAAACTATTTTGAGACAGGTGTTCTTATCGAACCGATCTTGAGTAGCCGAATGATGCCATTCATCAAGAAGATAGAGTTATTAACGCGATAAAAAACCGGAGCAGACAGATAATCGACCCCGGTGCATAGCGTCACACTATTTTTCAATAGGTGCTAAGCGATCTAGTGAGGAGATTTGTCATTCATCACTTTATAAATGAAGAAACCGCCATAAAACAGCATAAGACCAAAAGCACCAAAGATTACTATCATTGAAGATAGTCCCACAGCATTACCAAATAGGAGATCAAGCCAAAAGTCCATGTTTCCTCCAAAGTTTCGAAGACACAGCCAAGTTAAAGTTTGCTCTGTTTGCTGACACTGATCTGGATCAATTATGTTGCATAGGTTAACTTGATGTTTCTATTGGTGTGTAATTAGTCACGTTTTTATGTGTATTTGATGGTGATTTAGCCAATGAGTTTGTTATTTGATGGAAATAAGATTAAAGGCTTGCGTCTTAGTTTTAGATGAGTAATATACGCATCCGTTCTAGGCAAAAAGCTCGGAACTGCTCGCTAAGTGCAGAGCAAAAATTTCGGTGAATAGCGCAGCTTGGTAGCGCATCTGGTTTGGGACCAGAGGGTCGGGGGTTCGAATCCCTCTTCACCGACCATCTTTAAAAGCCTCGCAGTAATGCGGGGCTTTGTTACATTTGGAAACGGTAAGTTTTCGTTACCAAATAGAAAGGGGGTTCGCCTCTTTCACTATCTGGTTCTTCACCGACCACATTAAAGGCCTCGCAGTAATGCGGGGCTTTGTTGCATCTGGATGTGATCATTTTCATTACCAAAGAGAAAGGGTTTTCCTTTTCCTCTTTCTCTATCAGGCTCTTTCACTGTTCACCCTTCTCCGAGCAAATTCAACTATTGAAAATAGCAGTCAATATTCCACTATAATAAATAGCATTAGGATGTGTAAAAAACGTCACTTTAGCGCATTTTGACGTTTGATGAGTCATTACAATTTATGACCTATATCACGATTTAACCTGTCAAATCCCTTTAATGAACTTCTCGCCTTGTAGTGAGTAGTGATCTCTATTCATAAATTCATTTTTGTTATGCATTTTTATGTGATCTTTCTCAAGTTAAACTCGTCAAATAATAAATTACGGTTTTGACGTCAAGTTTAATCTATTGATTTTAAATGGTTTTGTTTTGATTGTATTTTAGAGGATTTGAACTGGATCACTTCGTGTAGCTAATTATTTTACGCTTAGAAATAACTCCTTGTATGGTGAATGCCTTAGGTCACAAGCCTTTATGCTTGTTGCTGTTTTGAGTCCTTTTAACAGGATATTGGGTTTTTATTTTAAAGGTAGGGTGAGTCAAATGTTGAAACCTAGTTTGATTGCTGTTTCGGTTATCGCCACATTATCAGGTTGCTCTTTGTTGCAATCACCAGAGCAGAAAGTAGTCGATGCGCTGGCGGAAAATTTGGATATTCATTACACCGTATTAACGAATCACGGGGCAGATGAAGGATTGGCATGTCAGGCTCTCGAAGCAGAATGGGCATCGTGTAATAAAGTGAACATGACCTTGGTTAACCAAGGTGAAGCCGTGAATTCAAAGCAGTGGGCTATCTATTTCCACAGTATTCGACTGATTCTGGATGTTGAAAATGATCAATTCAAAATTACCCGTTTAACGGGTGATTTACATAAGCTTGAACCTACTGATAAATTTGATGGTTTTGCTGCGGGCGAAGAGGTTGTTTTGCCTCTGGTCGCTGAATATTGGCAGTTGTTTGAAACGGACTTTATGCCGCGTGCATTCGTTGCGGCACCTAATACAGAGCCTAAACTTATTGTATCTCTCAACACAGAGGACACGTCGTCATTTGTGCGTGGGCTTGAGGGCGACAATATCAAACGCACCACCAGCGATAATAATGTGTTTGCCACGGCCATCAGCCGATTTGAGAGAAATAGCGATGTATCACTGCAAGATGTATCAACGGCTCTGTTACCAACGCCTCTAAAAACAACGCTTGGTCAAGGTGTTGTTGATATTACTCGCGGCCTTAAGCTTGATGTGAAGGACTTTGCGACGGATCAGTTTTCAGCATTGCAGGCGCGTGCTAAAACGATTGAGCTGAAGCTTGATGGAGAGTTGGCGGTTGGTGTTGCGATTACACCGAGCGAATTTTCTGACCAGATGGCGACATCGGGTGCTTATGAGTTGGAGATTGCACCGAGTGCTATCTCTATTCATGCATTTGATGAGGCGGGAGCTTTCTACGCCGTTCAATCTATTTTGGGTTTAGTGGATAGCCAGAATGTCACAGCGCTGCCAGTGATCCACATCGAAGATGCTCCACGTTTTGATTACCGTGGTGTGATGGTGGATGTCGCACGTAACTTCCATTCTAAGCAAGCGATTTTGGCCACGTTAGATCAAATGGCGGCTTATAAGATGAATAAATTACATCTTCATTTGACCGATGATGAAGGTTGGCGTTTAGAAATTCCGGGCTTACCTGAATTGACCGACATTGGTGGGCAGCGCTGCTTTGATTTAGATGAGAAAAACTGCTTGCTGCCACAGCTTGGCTCCGGTCCAAATTCTGATAACTTTGGCTCGGGTTATTTTAGTCGAGCCGATTACATTGAAATCCTCAAGCACGCTAAAGCGCGCAATATTGAAGTGATCCCTGAAATTGATATGCCAGCCCATGCTCGCTCTGCGGTTGTTTCAATGGAGGCTCGTTTTGATCGTTTGAGCCAAGAGGGGAAAACCGAACAGGCTAGCCAGTATCGCTTGATGGATCCTCAAGACAGCTCCAATGTTACGACGGTTCAGTTTTATGATAAGCAGAGTTTTATTAACCCTTGTTTAGACTCGTCTAAACGTTTTGTGGATAAGGTGATCACTGAAGTGGCCTTGATGCACAGTGAGGCGGGCATGCCTTTATCGACTTGGCATTTTGGTGGCGATGAGGCGAAAAACATCAAATTGGGCGCGGGTTTCCAAGATATTAATGCGACGGAAAAAGTCAGTTGGAAAGGTAACTTAGATCTTTCACAACAAGATAAACCATTTGCGAAATCGCCACAGTGCCAAGCATTAGTCAGCCAAGGAGTAGTAAGTGACTTTGCTCATTTACCGAGTTATTTTGCTGAGCAAGTGTCGGAAATTGTCGCCGATAAAGGGATTGAGAATTTCCAAGCATGGCAAGATGGCTTGAAATACAGCGAGGGAGAATCCTCTTTTGCCACGCGCAATACACGTGTGAACTTTTGGGATGTCCTCTATTGGGGCGGTACAAGCTCTGTTTATGAATGGGCAAAACAAGGTTACGACGTAATTGTTTCTAACCCTGATTATGTCTACATGGATATGCCTTATGAGGCGGATCCTAAAGAGCGCGGTTATTACTGGGCCACCCGTGCGACCGATACGCGCAAAATGTTTGGTTTTGCACCGGAAAATATGCCGCAAAACGCTGAAACTTCATTAGATCGTGATGGTAATGGTTTTGTCGGTAAAGGAGAGGTGACGTCGAAACCATTCTATGGCTTGTCAGCTCAATTGTGGTCAGAAACGGTTCGTAATGATGAGCAGTATGAGTATATGGTTTTCCCCCGAGTGTTGGCGGCTGCCGAGCGTTCTTGGCATAAAGCGGAGTGGGAAAACGACTACAAAGTAGGGGTTGAATACTCTCAGCAAACGAACCTAGTTAATAAGTCTGCACTGAATCGAGATTGGACTCGTTTTGCTAATATTGTTGGGCAACGTGAGCTGGCGAAACTGGAAAAAGCTGGCATTGATTATCGCCTACCAATTCCCGGAGCTAAGATTGAAGCGGGTAAATTGTCGATGAATTCGTCATTCCCAGGCGTTGAGCTGCAATACTCATTAGATGGTCAACAATGGCTTACTTACTCGAGCATCGAACAACCAAAGGTGTCCGGTGAGGTCTGGATCCGTTCTATCTCTGCTTCAGGCGAGCGAGTCAGCCGAGTTACTAGCGTTAAATAACTGTAGCCATATCAAGGCACCCCAATGAAAGCCTCCGCATCTGTCGGAGGCTTTATTACATAAAATCAATTACCTTCGTGGTGAGCAAACTCAAACACCTGACCTTGCTCGTTAAAAGCAAAAACCGAATAGGCTTCTTTCTTATCACCAGATTCCATACCTGGAGAACCGATTGGCATGCCGGGCACGGCTAACCCTTTGGCATTTTTCGGTGGATTAGCGAGAAAGGCTTGAATGTCTGTGGCTGGAATGTGACCTTCGAAAACATAGCCGTCGATAACGGCTGTATGGCAAGAGGCGAGCTTGGGTGTAATGCCCAATTGTTGTTTTATCGCCGTCATATCTTCTTGCAATTGCTCGTTAACCTTAAATCCTGCTTGTTGCATGTGAGTGGACCACTCAGTACAGCAGCCACAATAAGGGGATTTGTAATTGGTCATCTCGGTCACCGTGGCGAATGCGGAGTAGCTCATAAGAGACAAGGTGCTAAGCATAGCGGCTGTGATCATTTTCATTTTTATCTAACCTCTAAGAGTGAAAAGGGGATTTAAATAGACGCAAGCGGTTAGCGTTGCTCACGACTGTGATTGAGGACAAAGCCATTGCCGCTCCTGCAACTACAGGGCTAAGTAAAAAGCCAAAAGCGGGATAAAGCACACCAGCGGCAATGGGAATGCCGAAGGTGTTATAAATAAACGCGCCCAATAGGTTCTGCTTCATGTTTTTTACTGTCGCTTTAGAAAGAGCGATAGCATTGACTACGGCAAGCGGTGAGGAGTTGAGCAATGTCATTTGCGCACTCTCTATTGCGACATCACTGCCACTGCCCATTGCGATACCAATATCGGCTTGCGCAAGGGCTGGTGCATCATTAATACCATCACCGACCATGGCGACGATTTGGCCTTTCTCTTGTAACTGCACGATTTTTTGTGCTTTTTGATCCGGAAGTACTTGAGCGATCACTTGCTGTATACCTAGTTGTTTGGCGATTGCAGTGGCCACGCTTTGGTTATCTCCGGTTAGCATCACGGTACGAATGTTCATTTTGTTCAGTGTGCTGATAGCTTGTGCAGCGTTAGGTTTGATTGGATCAGCAATTGCGATGAGACCTTTGAGTTCACCGTTAATGGCAACCGCGACTGGCGTCCAAGCTTGTTCTGCGTAGTGTTCAATGGTTGTTTGTGCTTGAGTAAGAGGAACGCCCAGCGATTCAAGGTGCGATAAAGAGGCAACGACGACGGAATCGCCTCCAATGTTTGCCATTAGCCCTTTGCCTCTTAGGTTGGTAAATTGCTCGACTTCGGCGCTGGTTGATACCAGCGGTTGCGCATAGTGGCAGATAGCCTTGCCAAGAGGATGTTCAGAGCGCAGTTCCAAAGCGTAAACAAGGGTTAACAATTTGCTATCTTCAATTCCCCACGTGACTAAGTTCTGAACGGTTGGCTTGCCTTGAGTGAGCGTACCTGTCTTATCAAATACTACAGTGGTGATTTTGCTTGCCGATTGCAATACATTGGCATCTCTGATCAAAATACCCATTTCAGCGGCTTTGCCAACTCCTACTGTAACCGAGAGTGGAGTAGCTAGACCCAAGGCACAAGGGCAGGCAATGATCAATACTGTTGTCGCAACCACTAGCATATAACTGGCCTTAGGTTCAGGGCCTACAAAGTACCAAATCAGAGCGGAAAACAGGGCAATCATAACCACTGTCGGTACAAAAATAGCAGATATCTGGTCTGCCAGTTTGGCGATGGCTGGTTTACTGCTTTGCGCCTGACGCACCATTTGGATGATGCGCGAGAGCATGGTTTGCGCCCCTACGCCGGTGGCTTCGATGACTAAGCTGCCATCATGATTGATGGTACCTGCCGCAATGGCATCGCCTGCCACTTTTAGGACGGGGATCGGCTCGCCAGTGAGCATGGATTCATCAACATAAGATTCACCGCTGAGGACTTTGCCGTCTATCGGCACTTTTTCTCCCGGTTTTATGCGCAGTTGCATACCAAGTTGTACTAATTCAACTGCAATCTGTTGATCGCCTTGCGCCGTGATGCGTGTTGCTTGTTGTGGCTGCAAGTTAATTAAGGCTTGCAAGGATTGAGTTGTCTTCGCTTTTGCTTTCGCCTCAATGTAGTGGCCCAGTGAAATCAAACCGATAATCATCGCGCTGGCTTCAAAGTAAACATGACGCGAGGCTATGGGAAACCAAGTTGGGTAAATCACTACCAACATTGAATAGGCCCAAGCCGCTCCGGTTCCTAGGGCGACTAAGCTATCCATGGTGGCGCGCTTATGGGTTAACGCAAGCCAAGCATGGCTAAAAAAGTGGCGGCCAGCGGTGGCTAATAGAGCCAAACACACAATGCCGATAACGCCCCAGTATATTTGCTGTTGAGTGCTCACAATCATCATGCTGCCACCAAGAAGGCCCCAAAGCATTAACGGAATACCCATCATTAAACCTAGTAATGCATTGGTTTTATGCTGCTTTTGTAAATCACGTGATTGCTGTTTTTGTTTTTGTTGTTGTTGGGCAGGGTCATCGACTCGCTCTGCACGGTAGCCTGCATGAGTAATGGCATTGAGCAATTGCAGTTCAAGGTCAGCGATATCCGCTTGCGAGAGCACTAAGGCGCTTTGTTCAGCTAAATTGATTTGCGCTTTTTGTACGCCGTTAACGCTTAGAAGTGCTTTTTCCACCGAAGAGACACAGCTTGCGCAAGTCATTCCTTGGATCAGTAAGTGGGTACTAACCAAACCCGTTGTTGAGACTTCTGTCTCTTGTGCTAGTGGCTGTATATCGCTAACCAAGGTTGTGGGTTGCGACGAGGGCAGAGGATCGCTGTTTGTGCTGAGCAAGGCTTGATAGCCTAAGGATTCGATAGCGGCGATGAGTTCATTTAAAGAGGCCGAAGTGCTCAGTTCGATGAATGTGGGTGACAGCTGGTGGATTTGTACCTCAAATTCTTGCTTGAGATGCTGCTCAAGTTTCTTCGCGCAACCCATGCATTTCAGCCCTGATAAAGGCAATTGAAAGCGTTTCATTGATAAATTCCCCGTAAACCAACTCAATAGCTAGAAGCATAAACCTTACCTTTAGGGCAAGGTCAAGTTCCACTAAAGGAAAGTTAAGCGAATTTTAAGCGTTATTCTTGAGCGCAGAAAAACGAAAGGCAATCGAGGATTGTAGATTTAGCCGTCAGTGGTAAAATGTCGCCACTTTTTATCCTGGTACTTGCAGTGGACATGTTCTCCGCTGTCTTTTTATCCCTAAGGAAATCAAATGACGGTTAAAACTCGTTTTGCTCCTAGCCCGACAGGCTATCTTCACGTTGGTGGTGCGCGTACTGCACTTTACTCTTGGCTTTATGCAAAAAGCCAAGGTGGTGAGTTTGTTTTGCGTATTGAAGACACCGACCTAGAGCGCTCGACGCAAGAAGCCGTAGACGCGATTCTTGAAGGTATGACTTGGCTAGGTTTGAATTGGGATGAAGGCCCATATTTCCAAACTAAACATTTTGATCGTTATAACGAAGTTGTCGATAAGCTGCTTGCTGAAGATAAAGCCTACAAATGTTACGCCTCTAAAGAGCTGTTAGATGAAGTTCGTGCCGAGCAAGAAGCGAACAAAGAGATGCCGCGCTACGATGCTGATCACCCAAAAATCAAAGCGGTTAACGACGCAGCAAAAGAAGGGGATCCGTGTGTTATCCGTTTCCGTAATCCTAAAGAAGGCAGCGTAATTTTTGACGACCAGATCCGCGGTCGTATCGAAATCTCCAACAGCCAGATGGATGATCTGATCATTCGCCGTACTGATGGCTCACCCACCTATAACTTCTGTGTGGTGGTGGATGACTGGGATATGGGGATTACTCATGTCGTTCGTGGCGAAGATCACATCAACAACACACCTCGTCAAATCAACATTTACGAAGCGTTAGGTGCTCCTGTACCTGTGTTTGCGCACTGCGCAATGATCTTAGGTGACGACGGCGCGAAGCTATCTAAACGTCATGGCGCTGTTTCTGTGATGCAGTATCGCGATGAAGGTTATCTGCCTGAAGCATTGAATAACTATTTAGTTCGTCTAGGTTGGTCTCATGGCGACCAAGAAATTTTCTCGCGTGAAGAGATGATTCAGTTCTTCAGTTTAAATGCTATTAGCAAATCGGCATCTGCATTTAATACTGATAAGTTGTTGTGGCTGAACAATCACTACATCAAAACATCAGAGCCTGAATATGTTGCAAAACACCTTGAATGGCACTTTGAGCAACAAGGCATCAATAAAGACAACGGCCCAGCATTAGCTGAGATCGTTAAACTGGTTGGTGAACGCTGTAATACCTTGGTTGAACTTGCTGCTCAATCTCGTTACTTCTTTGAAAATTTTGCTGAGTTTGATGCTGATGCGGCGAAAAAACACTTGCGCGGTGTGGCGAAAGAGCCGCTAGCACTTGCTTTAAGCAAATTAGAAGCATTGAGTGACTGGACAACGGAAAACCTGCACGCTGTCATCGCTCAAGTGTGTGAAGAGCTTGAAATCGGTATGGGTAAAATAGGCATGCCGCTGCGCGTTGCTGTCACTGGCGGTGGTCAATCGCCATCGGTTGATGCTGTCATGCAACTGATCGGCAAAGAGCGTGTCATTGCTCGTATCAATATGGCATTGGCCTTTATTGCTGAGCGTGAAGCGAACGCTCAATAAGTCAATCATACGAACAACGCTTTGAACCGCAGCTTATGCTGCGGTTTTTCTTTATATCGGCTTTGTTAAATCCTTTGGTGTAGAGCACTGACAATATTTCACAAAACGATGACAGAGAATAAACTAATGCGCTATTTAAGCTTTCTTTACATACAGTATAGTGGTTCCGAGTTATGTAGGTATGTGTGTAGGCGAAAAGTAAACCGTTTTTTGGGTACCGCAACCGCATTATGATAACGATAAATAGGAAAGGAAAAAGTATGAAAAAGTTAGCAGCAGCAGTTTCAATGGCGCTTGTTTTTGCATCTTCTGCCGCAATGGCTGAAGTATACGTAGGTGCTAAAGTTGGTAAATCTTGGCTTGATGACGCTTGTCGTGCTGGAGATGTGTGTGAAGATGAATCTTCTACCGTCGGTGCTTACCTTGGTTACCAAGCGTTTAATTGGCTTTCATTAGAGGCCGGTTACGATTACTTGGGCAAATTTAGTGGTGCGGGGCTGAATGATGAAAAAGTAACGGCCATTACACTCGCACCGAAAGTCAGCCTTCCTTTGACTGATGCCATTGCCTTATATGCTAAAGTCGGCGGTGCTTATGTTGACTATGGCAATAAAGATGATTACTCATATTTAGGTGCCGCTGGTATTGAGTTCAACACCGATAATAACGTCACTTTACGTTTGGAATATCAAAGCCTCACCGATATTAATAACGATCTTGTCCGAGCGGCAGGTAACTCGGCTACCTTAGGTGTTTCGTATAAATTTGGTGGAAGTAAAGCAGAACCTGCGTCAGTCATCGTGCAAGAGGTGTTTGTTGAAGAAGTTGCACAGCCAGTGGTTGAGCCTGTCGTTATTCCCCAAGAACCTGAAACGGTTGTTAAGCATGTGCCATTTCAACGTTTGGACAGCAGTAGCTTTGCCCATAACAGTACTAAGCTAACAGCAGAGAGTACTAACCAGCTTGATAAACTAGTGAAATATTTGCAAGCTTACCCACAAGCCGATGCTGAAATTATTGGTCATACTGACTCAACTGGCGCTGCGGCTTACAACCAGAAACTATCAGAAAAACGCGCACAAGTTGTTGCTGATGTTGTGATTGCTAAAGGTGTGGATGCGAACCGTCTTACCGTAAAAGGTGAAGGGGAAAATAGCCCAATCGCATCTAACGATACAGTCGAAGGTCGAAAGCAAAATCGTCGTGTTGATATCGTTATTCCAAGCTTTGATTATGAAGTGAAATAATAACGCTTAAGTATTAGAAAATAAAGAAAGCCCGTGAAAAACGCGGGCTTTCTTCTTGTAAAACAATGTATTTGAGCCTCTAACCGCTCCGGTATCACGCCACGTTATTTCAAATCAATACTATTCAATCGGCCCATGTAGACAAGAATATCCAAGTCTTCTTTATAAGCCTCTAATAGCGCCTTTTTCGTCTTGGTATAAGCGGCAAGCTTGCCATGCTTGTTGATCGAACAAACGACGCTTTGAAATATACAGTTACCTTTTTCATCATAGTGTCTCCAAGCCGCGATATAACAAGGATCCCGAGCTTCCGGGTTATCGAGCGTTGGTCTGGGTTTGTATATGATTTTAGGTTCTAAACTGTGTGGTAGGCGAGTCATCAAGTAGGGATCTTTGAGCAGACGACGCCAATGTTTGCCCCACATCTCTGAACCTAATTCATTACGCAGCTTTATCGCCTTTTTAAGCCCCTTTTTCTCACCAATACGTATGTAGCCGACAGAACGGTGCAGCACCGTATCGTCCGGCGTATGGATATGAATTTTATAGGCGGTCTTTGCTTTAGAGATAAAGCGGTGACCAGTATTCGTGATTAGATTACTCTTTTTCATGATCTTATCTATCGATAAATCTGTTAATACTAATTCTAGATTATTTGACATAGAACTTACAGTAATCACTGTATATGAATAGTAGTGGCTCAAATCAATATTAGGTCAATTTTTCGTCAGAAAAAAAAGCCTCAACACCGGTTGGGTGTTGAGGCTTTATCAAAATGGCGCTCCCGACAGGAGTCGAACCTGTGGCCTGCCCCTTAGGAGGGGGCCGCTCTATCCTACTGAGCTACGGGAGCAAGGTGGGATAGTTTACTCAATAATTTTGTGAAGTTAACTAGTTAAAACGAAAATTAAAGCTGTTTGTGCATAACATCGCCAATTTGTATGCTAGAGGCGAGATTTTCTTGATCAACACTCAGTTCCGCTTCGTTTTCATAGACGCGAGTAACCGTAAGGGTAATATCACTTTGAGTCACTTTATTTCGTGGTAGTCCTTTCTGATCAATGAATGAACCTGTATGCCACAACTGCAATTGGTCACCGGTTTTAACGCCATGCACACGTCCTAGATCCATCGTGATGGTGTTACCATATTTAGCAACCACTTCGGGGAGTGTTATTTTACATGAAAGTTCGGATTCAAGATCAAGCATGATATTTCGGCTGACGCGCAGCATCATGCTGCCAAAGGTTGAAGCCCAAAAACGAGCACTGCGCGTATCTATCTGACTGGTTTTGGCGAAGGGCCATTTAGCGACTTCTCTATAATGTCTAGTCATGACTTCTTGGCCTGTTTTGCCATCAAACACTTGGATTTGCATAGCAAATTGACGGTTAATCACATCATCGGCGAGTAATTTTTGCTCTATCGTGGCAGTTAAATCGGTGATGGTTCCCCCCAAAATGTACTGTGCCCCCGTGTCCTCTGCAATCATGGTTAAGCGTTCTGGGTGCTGTTTTTCAATTGCATAATCTGTGGTGCCAACCGACACAAAACTGCGAGATTCTTGATCGAGTTGGCGGTTGAGTACCTGTGCAAAATCATCTCCCACACTGTAAATTTGCCCCATAACCGCCTGTTGTGGCGATGCAAGATCAATGTTGCCCACTAAAAACGTTTTCTTATATTGGCTAACGTGGCAACCTGTTGCCGAAGGATAAATATCAATTCGAGCTTTAACATACATCACTCCCCGACGTGTTTTATTCTCTTCAACTAACACATAGCGTACTTCATGGTTAGTAAACTGGTACTCTTTACGGTCTGATTCCAGCAGTGGTCGCAAGTTACTGATACTACCGATGTCTGCCCCGGCAAAGTTTACCGCCTTATAGATGGCATCTTCCAATGCATTGAGGCGAGCGACTTCCTCTGAGGAAACAATGGCTGACGATCCGGTCACTTCATACCAAGCAGCATTAACGGCTTGAGAAAAGGTAATGGTGCAACATATTGAAAATAAAACAGAAATAATTTTTTTCATTGTTATTTACCAGTTGGGTATAAATTTTGCTTTTAAAATCTTAGCTGATGTAGGCAGTGCGTTTTGAAAGTGTAACAAGTTTTGAAAAGCAAAGAGTGTTCCAAGTTTTTTAATCTGAAGTTTGGAATCAAGATTGCCTCAGTATATCTGGAGATAAGAGAATGAAAAAATGGCTTTCGATAGTGCCAGCAGTTTTGTTAACTGCTTGTGCCTACGCCCCGATTTATAACGGTAAAGAGCCATACAATGGTTCACAGTTTATGCTAATGGAGAGCCCACGTCACACGTTGGACTTCTTTGTTGAAAGCATGACAGAAGATTTGATGGTGTCCAATACTAGTGTTTCTGCTCGCACTCCTATTGCTGTAACATCGTTTGTGGACCTGCAAAGTATGGATGCGACTAACTGGTTGGGTAACTCGGTTTCTGAAGGATTTATCCATCAGTTTCAGCGTCGAGGATTTAAAGTGGTTGATTTCAAAACCACAGGCTCGATTCAGGTAACGCAGCAAGGTGATTTTGCTTTCAGTCGTGACTGGAAAGACCTCGCTCAAGAGCAAGAAATCCAATACATACTGACAGGGACAATGCTTCGTCAAGAAGGCGGTGTATTAGTCAATGCTCGTGTTGTGGGAATGCAGTCTCGTGTTGTGGTTGCTACCGCACAAGGCTTTTTACCTGCTGATCGTATTGGTCGTGATCTTGATACGCTCAACAGTATCCGTACACAAGATGGTGTGTTAATTCGCTCTGACCCTACGATTAAGCAGCCGTATACTGTTATCTTGCGTCCATAGGAGAAACCAATGAAAAAATGGCTATTACTTCTAGTGACTATCATGATGGTGGGTTGCCAGCCATTGCAAACCATGCGCGCTGATGAATGGTTGACGGCGGTAGGTTATGCCAATATCAGTGAGCAAACTGGGCGTAGTGTGGATGAAAAGCAAGTCCGTGCAATGCGTGCCTCTAAAATCGATGCTTATCGCGAACTGGCAGAGCAAGTCTATGGAATGCGAGTGAGTGGTCGTGCTGAACTACAAGATCAGCGATTGGGCACAGAGCTGACGTCGGGAGCGGTTGATGGTGTTATCCGCGGAGCAGAAGTGGTCCGCAGTTATAAGGTGGGTGACAGTTATGTCACTGAGTTACGTCTCGATATCCGTAAGATGGATAAACTGCGTGACTACGGAGAAGTTCAGCAAGTACCAGAAAAACGTCAACAAACACTCTTCTAAATCTTCCTTCTCTCCAGATCGAAAAAGCGGCAAAGTTTGCCGCTTTTCTGTTTAATTCGTTTCAGCTTAAAAAATTTAGTCACTCAGCTGCATGTTGGTTACGCTTTAATATTGGTCCCTAAAGTGGACACAGTGTGGGTTTGCCCACCAGCGTTATACGTCATGCCAATTTTTCCGTGGCTTTGCTGCATCAAATTATTGAGTTTATTAAAACTGAGTTGTGCACGTTGTAGCGCCTCACCATTAACAAGGTTTGCTTGCTGACAATCGTGAACAATGGAACGAATTTGATCAACGATTTGCGACAGGAGTACATCTTCAGTCAGGCTCACGACATGAGGATGTTTCGCAATTCGGAGGTCAGTTTGTTGAAGTTGTCCAACTAAGGTCATCTTTTGTTTGGCAATAGCTTCGATTTCACTTGATGAACGGCTCGTAATTGCTAACTTTTCTTGTTCAAGTAGCGAAGAGAGTTCTAGTGCATTTTTCAATTGGAAATCGACTAAGTCTTTTAATACAGCCATTGTATGTTGCCTTAATTAGTCAAAAGTAGGGCTAGTTAAAACCACCCAACTCTTTTTCAAATTTAATCATATTATCAGCCAACTTTTCTGGGTCGACTCTATATGAGCCATTGGCTATCGCATCTTTAATTGCAGCGACTTTGGCACTATCAAAACTTGGCTGAGATACCATTTGGTTGTGCATTTCACCAATGGCCTTACCTTGGGTACTAAGTGATACCGCATCTTGATTTTGGGGTGAACGAGTGACCGAGCCGGATGTCGATGGAGATGCATTCGATTCAGTACGAGCATTACTACGATTTGTCGTCGTTAATGTTTGCCCCGAACGTATGTTATCAATACCTGCCATATGTGAGCCTTATTAATAATAATGGAAACCTGTACAGTCAATATCGACGGTGCTTGTGATTACTTTAGCTTTTTTTTCTGTTTCACTTTCTTAACAACGTAAACACATTTAGAAGTGTAATGAAAGCGTTAAAATTGAACCGTGACTTCGCCAATACCGGTTACTTGTGCATCTATTATACGGTTTGATTTATCATTTTTCACTTTTATCTGCTCACCAAAAATACCATCACTTAAAGCGGTTCCTTTGGTTGTGATGATCATTCCCTGCTTGACTGCTTGAATCATAACGTTTTCATTACGACATACGACGCATATATCATCTTGCTCAACGACATCGCCAATACGCATGTTTTTTTTCACTTTAGCTCCGACGATACGATTTATATCGGAAAAACCTTGTCGTCTAAAGCGGTGTAAGTCTACCATTGTAATCAAGACATCTTGCTGCGTAATTTGCTGTCCACGAGAAATGGGTACGGCAACGGTGACAAGTGGCAGTGAAATGGTCAGTCTTACAGGAACATAAATTTTCCAGTTATCTTCAATGCATTCAACCAGAACTGTGATATTACTTGCAGAACCATTACTGGATGAGGAAGAGGTCGATAACGGTGTGGGGCAGTCGGTGGCATAAATTCGGTCATCAATATTTGCCGCTTTTACGTTTAACTCCCCGCTGGGAGGCCACTCAATTGTTTCTAAAACATGTTGTTCCGCAGCTTGTTGAATGGCTTCAACTTGCGGCAAAGTGGCAGAATGAAGAGAAAAATTAAAGAAAAACAATAAAAAGCCGATAGAGAGATAAAAATTTCTATAGAAAGCTCTACACTTAGTTATGGAAAGTAGATGTAAACATATTTTTGTATGCATCATTCTGTTTCTCTGGTTTCTTCATAGCCTGTAGTAGACTACCACTTTTTTGCATAAAAGTTTGAGATGGAGATGAGCTTATGACGGGTATTCTTGATTCTGTGAATCAGCGTACGCAACTCGTTGGTCAAAACCGATTAGAACTCTTAACGTTTCGTCTAATGGGACGGCAACGTTATGGTATCAACGTATTTAAAGTTAAAGAGGTGCTCCAGTGCCCTAAGTTAACTTTGATGCCCAATTTACATCGCCTAGTCAAAGGTGTTGCTCATATTCGTGGTCAAACCGTTTCTGTCATTGATTTGAGTTTGGCCGTGGGCGGACGTCCTACCGCGGACCTTGATAAGTGTTTTGTGGTCATTGCTGAATTCAACCGATCTATCCAAGCTTTCTTGGTCAGCTCGGTGGATCGAATTGTAAACATGCACTGGGAAGCCATTCTTCCTCCACCAGATGGCTCAGGCAAAGATAACTACTTAACCGCAGTCACCAATATCGATAACGAATTGGTAGAAATTCTCGATGTAGAGAAAATTTTGGCAGAGATTTCTCCGGTTAATGAGACAATGGATTCATCGATTGGTGAATCGATCGCCCAAGTAGAAACAGAAAAAGAGATCATCCGTCGAATTTTAATTGCCGATGACTCAACCGTTGCGCGTAAACAGGTTCAAAGAGCAGTAGAATCGATAGGTTTTGAAGTCGTTGCTGTTAAAGATGGTAAAGAGGCGTATGAAAAATTGATCGAGATGGCAGCAGAAGGGCCAATTTACAATCAAATATCTTTAGTGATCTCTGATATTGAAATGCCTGAAATGGACGGCTATACATTAACAGCAGAGATACGTAGAAATTCAGATTTGAAAGATCTATACGTTATTCTTCACTCTTCACTGAGCGGCGTTTTTAACCAAGCCATGGTTGAGCGAGTGGGTGCAAACTCATTCATTGCTAAATTCAACCCTGATGAGCTTGGGAATGCGGTGAAAGCTGCACTAGTTAACTAAAGAGAAATTAATGACTGCTATAACTATAAGCGATCAAGAATATCGCGATTTCAGCCGTTTTTTGGAATCTCAGTGCGGGATTGTACTTGGAGATAGCAAACAGTACTTAGTGAGAAGTCGCTTAAGTCCACTGGTTGCTAAATTCAAGTTAACCTCTCTTTCTGACTTGTTACGTGATGTGGTTACGGGGCGAAACCGTGAGCTACGAGTTGCAGCGGTCGATGCCATGACCACCAACGAAACACTGTGGTTCCGTGATGCTTACCCATTCACCGTTTTAGCGGAACGTCTATTACCCGAGGTCGCTGCAAATAAACGCCCTATAAAAATTTGGTCAGCGGCAAGCTCTTCAGGTCAAGAGCCTTACTCAATGGCGATGACGGTGCTGGAAACTCAACAGCGCAAGCCGGGTATGTTGCCGAGCGTAGCCATCACCGCGACGGATATTTCTGCCAGCATGCTGGATATGTGTAAAGCGGGGATTTATGACAATTTAGCACTTGGCAGAGGGTTATCACCGGAGCGTCGCAAAATCTTTTTTGAGGATGCTGGTGATGGCCGAATGAAAATCAAAGATAACGTTAAGCGTTTAGTTAACTTCCGTCCTCAGAACTTAATGGAGAGCTATGCCTTATTGGGTAAATTCGATATTATTTTCTGTCGTAACGTTTTGATTTATTTCTCACCTGATATGAAGTCGAAAGTATTAAATCAAATGGCTAGTAGCTTAAACCCCGGTGGCTACTTATTGCTCGGCGCATCGGAGTCACTGACAGGATTGACCGATAAGTTTGAAATGGTTCGTTGTAACCCTGGCATCATTTATAAACTCAAATAGCCACATTCTTACGTTGAGTTACTTGCTTACGTTTAGTTATTTGCCCAGCTTTTGCTGGGCTTTTTCTTTCCCCTAATTTCGTTTTGATTGTTGAGATTTACTGAAGTTGTGGGCGACAAGTGGATAAAGCGGCGTATATTTTGCTTACATTTCGACGGATTCTTATTTAGATAAAATTGTTGTAAACACGGTTCGTTTTTTAAGTTGGTACGTTAATTGCTTTTAATATGAGTAGTAACAGTCAGTTTTTAGTGTAGAGGCAAACATGGCTATTTCTTTTGACAACGCATTAGGTATTCACCAACACACGGTTGGTGTACGTGAGCGCAATGCTGAGGTGATTTCCACCAATATTGCACAGGCGAACACACCGGGCTTTAAAGCAAAAGGAATGGACTTTCAAAAAGCATTGCAGGCGGCAAGTTCAGGGGCAAGCATTGGTCTTAGCCGTACGGATGGTCGGCATATATCTGCCTCCACGAAAGTAACTGGCGAGAGTCTCTATCGAATTCCGACTCAACCTGATACGGGTGATGGCAACACGGTGGACGTAGATTTAGAGCGTAACTTGTTTATGCAAAACCAGATCAGACACCAAGCCTCACTGGACTTCTTAGGAAGTAAATTCAAGAACTTAACGAAAGCAATCAAAGGGGAATAAGTAGATGAGCTTATTTAATGTGTTCAATGTGACTGGTTCTGCAATGAGTGCTGAATCTGTTCGTCTAAATACGACCTCAAGTAACTTAGCCAATGCGGATAGTGTGAGTAGTTCGGCGAAAGATACTTACAAAGCGCGTCACGCGGTGTTTGGTGCAGAGTTAAGTAAAGCGCGTTATAACCGTGATCATAATGTACCTGTAAAAGTATTAGGTATTGTTGAAAGCGATAAACCGCTTAACGCAGAATATAACCCAGATCACCCACTTGCTAACGATGAAGGCTATATTTACAAGCCTAATGTCAATGTGATGGAAGAGATGGCTAACATGATTTCGGCTTCTCGTTCTTATCAAACGAACGTGCAGGTGGCTGATGCAAGTAAACAAATGCTGCTGCGCACGCTGCAGATGGGTCAATAGGATAAGGAGGTAGCGTATGGCCGGAATAAATAATATTGGTCAAAGCGGCTTGTCTTATATTGACCAGCTGAAAAGTCTTCAAGACCAAAAGAAAACAGAAGAGACAACGGGGAAGCAAGATCTTAAACAAGAAGACTTCCTATCGTTACTCACCAAACAACTGGCTCAGCAAGATCCTTTTAAACCGGTCAGTAATGACCAGATGATCGCCCAAATGGCGTCATTTGCCACAGTTGATGGTATCGGCAAAATGAACACTCAGTTTGAGAGTCTCAACTCGTCGATGACATCCAACCAAGCTCTACAGGCTTCATCACTGGTTGGCCGTGATGTGTTAGTACCGGGAGCGGCAGGGATCAAAAAAGAGGGTGCTGGGATGGCTGCGATGGTCAAACTTCCTCAAAGTTTAGAGAACTTGTTTGTCCGAATAGAGAATGAAGCTGGACAATTGGTTCGTACCTTTGATGTCGGGGCTAAATCAGCCGGTGATAATCGCGTTGAATGGGACGGTAACGATCAAAACGGTAATCCATTGCCGGGCGGCAAATACCAAGTGAAAGCTTCGGGTTTGCTCGATGGAGAAAGCAAGGAGTTTGCGGTATCGACTTACGCAAACGTCAATAGCGTTCTGCTGGGTAAAGGTGATGGTAACGTACTGCTCAATCTGGCTGGATTTACATCGCCAGTTAAACTTGCTGAAGTACTAGAAGTTGGCAAAGCGTAACTCTTTATAGAGTAGATATGCTAGCTAGATAGGAGATTTTGGAATGTCGTATATATCATTAAGCGGTTTATCCGCAGCTCAGTTAGATCTGAACACCACCAGTAACAACATTGCTAACGCGAATACCTTTGGTTTTAAAGAGTCGCGTGCTGAGTTTGGTGATGTTTACTCAACCTCATTGTTTACCAACTCCAAAACGACTCCTGGTCAAGGTGTTCAGGCGAACAAAGTGGCACAACAATTTCACGAAGGTTCCAGTATTTATACTAATAACCCGATGGACTTGCGCGTTGCGGGAACGGGGTTCTTTGCGGTTGCGAAAGATAAGCTGACGCCTCAACAAAATGAGTTGACCAGAAATGGTGCTTTCCACCTCGATAAAAATGATTACATGGTAACGTCAAATGACGAGTTTTTGCTTGGCTATGATGTTAACCCTGATACTGGTGATGTTCTTTCGTATGAGCCAAAACCTATCAATATTCCTGCTCAGTTTGGTAAACCTAAACAGACAGCCAATGTTGAACTTGGCGCGAACTTGCCAGCTAATGGCAAGTTAAAAGACCCAACCTTGTTTGATATTACTGATCCTGAGACGTACAACCGTACCACCTCATCGACAGTCTACGATTCGATGGGTCAGCCTTATAAGTTGACATCCTATTACCTCAAAGATCAGACGCAAGCTAACACATGGCAAACCTATTACACCGTGACGGATAAAACTGGTGAAAAACCAATCAATGTAGTTGGTGGTGATGCTACTACGCCGACGGGTCATATTGGGCATACCATGAAGTTTAATAATGATGGTACGCTAGCCAGCATGAATAATGGTCAGCAAATTGTAACCGAGCCTTTAGGTTTGGGGGCAAACCCAGTTGAACTCAACGGTGCTGATGCCAACCAAACATTGTCGTTCAGTCTCGATTCGGCTACGCAATTTGCCGCTCCATTTGAGTTGACTAAATTTGTACAAGATGGCGCAACCACGGGCTTTTTGACGAAGATCGATTTCGATGAAAATGGCAGTGTGCTAGCCACTTACTCAAATGGTCAAAATACCATTCTAGGACGTGTGGGGCTTGTCCGCGTAGCCAATGAACAAGGCTTAGATAAAAAAGGCGGTACGCAGTGGGATTCGACTCAATTCTCCGGTGATAAAATTTGGGGTGAATCAAACAAAGGCTCATTTGGTACCATCAGCAATGGTGTTATTGAACAATCCAACATTGATATGACTCAAGAGCTGGTGGATCTTATCTCTGCTCAGCGTAACTTCCAAGCGAACTCGCGTGCGCTTGAAGTTCACAACCAGCTACAACAAAACATACTACAGATCCGTTAATTCCTTTAACGTCATCAATGGCAATACCAAGTTAGCGGCAATGTTAGCTTGGTATTGTTGCCATCTGTTTGCGGCAATCTTCGTTATATCCTCCCTATTTTTTGTGAAATTACATTTAACCTATTGATTTTTAGTTTAAATATAAGTTGGCACGTCAATTGCTTTTAATGATCGAACGATGATTATTGGAGCAGATTATGGATCGCGCACTGTTTCTCGCCATGAGTGGCGCAAAGCAAAACATGCAAGCCATGCAATTAAGAGCGAACAATTTAGCAAACGTCAGTACCACTGGGTTCCGTGCTGATTTGGCGCAAGCTCGCTCAATGCAAGCTTATGGCGAAGGGTTACCGAGCCGCGTGTTTAGCATGACAGAACGTCCGGGACATAATTTTGCGCAAGGCAGTGTCATTACCACAGGGCGCGATCTCGATATCACCATTCAAGGTGACGGTTGGATTTCCATGATGGATAAAACCGGCAAAGAGGGGTTAACCCGTAGTGGCAACCTAAGCATTGACCAAAATGGCATGCTCATAAATGGTAGCGGCCATCTAGTGCTAGATGGAACGGGCGCGCCAATCACTCTACCTATTCCATTGAGTAAAGTAGAAATCGGTAATGACGGTACTATTTCCGTTCGTCCGCAAGGCGCTCCAGCCGATGCGATGGAAGTGGTAGGCCGAATTAAACTGGTTCGCCCCAATAATCAATCCCTATACAAAGATACGAATGGTTTATTCCGTGCTAAAGATCCTAATGCAGCATTCGAAGCAGATGCTAGCGTAAAGCTATTAAAAGGTGCGCTGGAAGGCAGTAATGTCAATGCGGTGGGTGAGATGACTAGCTTGATTGAGCTACAACGTCAATTTGAAATGCAAGTTAAAATGATGAGCACCGCAGAAGAGATGGACAAATCGTCCGATTCATTACTTCGTATGAGCTGATAAGCGTTAAAGGAGATTACTATGCAACCTGCATTATGGGTAAGTAAAACCGGGCTTGATGCCCAACAAACCAATATTGCCACTATCTCAAACAACCTAGCGAACGCCTCGACTATTGGTTTTAAAAAGGGTCGTGCGGTATTTGAAGATCTGTTTTATCAAAATATTAATCAACCGGGCGGTCAATCTTCGCAAAATACCAAACTGCCAAGCGGTTTGATGCTTGGTGCGGGTTCTAAAGTCGTGGCAACACAAAAAGTGCATACCCACGGCAACGTACAAACCACGACCAATAGCCTCGATATGATGATTGAAGGTGACGGCTTTTTCCAAATCCTGATGCCAGATGGCAATATCGCTTATAGCCGAAATGGTCAATTTACCCTCAATGATGAAGGGGCAATTGTGACTTCCGGTGCTGGATATAATTTAGAGCCGGAAATTGTTATTCCACCTGATGCAATCTCTATTACTGTCGGTAATGATGGTGAAGTGTCAGTTAGGCTTCGTGGCCAGCAAAATAACCAAGTGGTTGGACAAATTACCACGGTTGATTTTATCAACCCAGGCGGTCTAGAGCCGATTGGTCAAAACTTGTATCTACCGACCGGTGCTAGTGGTGATCCACAAGAAGGGGTGCCAGGGCTTGACGGCCTCGGTGATGTTCGTCAATCCATGCTTGAAACCTCTAACGTGAACGTCACAGAAGAGTTGGTCAACATGATTGAAGCGCAACGCGTTTACGAAATGAACTCAAAAGTCATCTCAGCAGTCGATAAGATGATGAGTTTTGTGAACCAACAACTCTAATCATTAACTAAGAGAATGCTGCGATGAAACGTCTATTGAGTCTTGTATTGGTTACTGCTTTGTCTGGTTGCTCGTTAATGCCGCCACCGGTCGATACTCCTGAAGTGGTTCAAGGTACAACCGTGGTGGACGCGGTTGAAGGGGATAAGTCTGCAGAAGAAGGTTCTGGTTTACTGGACTCAATGCGTAAGCGTTCCGATCCCGTAGCCGGTGATCCTGCTTGGGCCCCTATCCACCCAAAACAGAAACCGGAACATTATGCCGCGGAAACTGGTTCACTGTTTAATTTGGCACAAATGAACAGTCTTTATGATGATTCAAAACCGCGTGGCATTGGCGATATTATTACCGTCAATCTTGATGAAAGTACTAAAGCGGCCAAGAGTGCTGATGCGGATCTATCCAAATCCAATGATGCGTCTATGGATCCACTCGCTGTCGGCGGTAAAGATCTCACTGTGGGTGATTACAATTTCTCTTATGCGTTGAAAAATGACAACAAGTTCAATGGCAGTTCTGCAGCCAACCAAAGTAACAGTATTTCTGGTTCGATCACGGTTGAAGTGATTGAAGTACTCGCCAACGGCAACTTAGTCATCCGTGGTGAAAAATGGCTCACACTGAACACTGGCGATGAATACATTCGCTTAAGCGGTACCATTCGTCCCGATGATATCGACTTTGACAACACCATTGCTTCTACTCGTATTTCTAATGCACGCATCCAATATTCAGGCACAGGCACCAATCAAGATATGCAAGAACCTGGATTCTTGGCACGATTCTTTAATGTCTCTCTGTAACGCCGGAGTTCTGGCGTAAAGAAACGTAGAAATTAAGGTACTAGACCATGAAAAAATTCACCCTGCTTGTTTTAAGTCTGTTGCTCATCGCAACCCATGCACAAGCGGCCCGTATCAAAGATGTCTCTCAAGTTGCGGGCGTGCGGAGTAACCAATTAGTGGGTTATGGTCTAGTCACTGGGCTACCGGGAACGGGTGAATCGACACCGTTCACCGACCAAAGTTTTAACGCCATGTTGCAAAATTTCGGCATTCAATTGCCGCCGGGCACTAAACCGAAAACAAAGAACGTTGCCGCCGTGATTGTCACGGCCGAATTACCGGCGTTTTCCAAGCAAGGTCAAAGTGTCGATGTCACCGTTTCTTCTATCGGCTCTGCTAAAAGTTTACGTGGCGGCACTCTAATGCAAACCTTCCTTAAGGGGTTGGATGGTCAAATTTACGCCGTGGCCCAAGGTAATTTAGTGGTCAGTGGTTTTAGTGCCACCGGTGCTGATGGTTCTAAAATTGTCGGCAATAACCCAACGGTTGGCCTGATTTCAGGCGGCGCTATGGTGGAACGCGAAGTACCAACACCTTTTAGCCGTGGCGATTTTATTACCTTCAATTTGCTTGAATCTGACTTCACCACAGCGCAACGTATGGCAGATGCAGTGAATAACTTCTTAGGCCCAGAGATGGCGACCGCGGTTGATGCAACGTCAGTACGTATCCGTGCACCGCGAGATGTAGGGCAGCGCGTCGCGTTTCTTTCTGCAATCGAAAATGTTGAGTTTGATCCAGCGGATGGCTCAGCCAAAATTATCGTTAATTCACGAACGGGAACTATTGTTGTCGGCCAGCATGTGCGCTTAAAACCTGCTGCGGTGACGCACGGTGGTATGACTGTTGCCATTAAAGAGAATTTGAATGTCAGTCAGCCCAATGCGTTAGCGGGTGGTCAGACAGCTGTGGTGCCTAATAGCCAAATAGAAGTGTCTGAAGCACAAGGTAAAATGTTTAAATTTGAACCGGGTTTGACCTTGGATGATTTAGTGCGCGCGGTCAACGAAGTGGGAGCAGCCCCTTCAGATTTGATGGCGATTTTGCAAGCATTGAAACAAGCTGGCGCGATTGAAGGCCAACTGATCATTATCTAGGAGAGGAAGATGATTAATAATCCCAATGATATTGGCTTTATTCATGATATTGCTAGCTTAGATAAGCTACGTCAGCAAGCAAAAACCGGTGATAAAGAAGGCGAGTCAGCGGCGCTCAAGGCCGCAGCCAAACAGTTTGAAGCGATTTTTACCTCAATGTTGTTCAAATCGATGCGAGACGCCAATGCCGATTTTAAATCTGAGATGTTCAACAGCCAAAACGAAGATTTCTATCGACAAATGCTTGATGAACAAATGTCGAGCGAGCTCAGTGCCTCCGGTTCTTTAGGGCTTGCCGATATGATTGTGGCGCAGCTCAGTCAGGCTAACGGCACCTCGAAAAACGATCCATCAATAACCGACCCGACGCAAGATGGTTTCCAAGAAGCCATGCGCCGTATCGAACGCAGTAACAACCGCCGCCTCTCAACGCAAGAAACGATCGAACCTAGCAAGGTCGAATCGAGTCGATTTGATTCGCCGCAAGCGTTTGTAGCTTCAATGAAACCTTATGCTGAAAAAGCAGCGCGGGCATTAGGTGTTGACTCTTCACTGCTACTTGCTCAAGCGGCATTAGAAACCGGATGGGGACAAAAAGTTGTTCAAAATGCTCGTGGTAGCAGTAATAACTTATTCAACATCAAAGCGGATAAAAGTTGGTTAGGTGAGAAAGTGGCGACGCAAACTCTTGAATATCATGATAATACACCCGTGATGGAAAAAGCTGCGTTCCGTTCTTATGGAAATTATCAAGACAGTTTTAATGACTATGTTCGTTTTCTCAATGACAATCCGCGCTACACCGTGGCGCTGAACCATAATGGCAGCGATGAGTCTTTCATTCGTGGCCTGCACGCTGCTGGTTACGCGACGGACCCATACTATGCTGAAAAAGTGCTGAGAGTAAAATCTCAAATTGAAGCAATGGAATAACCCCTCTAAAGCCAGCCTTGCTGGCTTTTATCTTTCCTTTATTTTGTCTAATCTCTTCTTTGAAACTCCTTTGGCATACATATTGCAATTACTAACTTAGATATTCAGTAACCACTGATTTGATTAGGTTTTCGGGGGCAGTATGGCGTCGGATCTTCTGAATCTAGGTACCCAAAGTGTACTTACCGCTCAGAGACAACTCAGCACCACAGGTCATAACATTTCTAATGTTAATACAGAAGGTTACAGCCGTCAGTCTGTGATCCAAGGGACCAATACGCCTCGCCAATACGGTGGTGAAACCTACGGTATGGGCGTACATGTGGAAAAAGTTCGCCGCTCATGGGATCAATTTGCCGTTAATGAATTAAACCTATCTACCACCAGCTTTTCCTTTAAGCGTGACGACGAAGAAAATTTAGACATGCTCTCAAAGTTATTGTCGTCAGTGGCCTCGAAAAAAATCCCTGAAAACTTAAACGAATGGTTTGATGCGATTAAAACCCTCGCCGACAGCCCGAATGATGTAGGTGCGCGTAAAGTTGTACTTGAGAAAGCGGATCTGATCACTCAAAACATGAATGATTTTCACGAGAACATTCGCCGCCAATCTGATGCGACCAACAAAGGGCTAGATGTTGCCGTTGAGCGTATTAACCAATTGGCGCTTGAGTTGCGAGATTTACAGCGCTTAATGATGCGCACTCCTGGTCCTCACAATGACTTAATGGACCAGCATGAAAAATTGGTGGCTGAGTTGTCTGAATACACCAAGGTCACCGTGACGCCACGTAAAAATGCTGAAGGGTTTAACATCCATATCGGGAGCGGGCACACGCTCGTCTCAGGTACAGAAGCCAGCCAAATGAAGATGGTTGATGGTTATCCTGATGTGAGTCAGCGCCGCTTGGCCATGATTGAAGGCAAAGGGATCAAGACCATTACCACTGAGGATATTGGCGGTAAGTTAAGTGCTCTGTTTACGATGCGAGATAAGCACATTCCTTACCTAATGGATGAACTTGGCCGCATGGCAACATCTTTCTCTTATGAAGTTAACAAGTTGCAATCACAAGGCTTGGACTTACGTGGCAATGTGGGAAGAGCGTTGTTTACGGATGTGAACTCTGAAGTCAATGCCCGCTCGCGAGCGATCATCGCTGGCAATTCAAAAGCCGATATGGCGGTCTATATCGAAGATACTTCAGCGTTGAAAAGTGGTGAATACTCCCTACAGTACAACGGCAGCAATTATACCGTATTAAAGCCAACGGGCGAGCGGGTTAACGTTCCGGTCGTTGGCAGCAGTTTATTTTTAGATGGAATGCGAGTTGAGATTCGCAACGCCCCTCAAGCCGGGGAGCGCATATTGCTGCGTCCAACGCGTAATGGTGCCGCTATTATGAAAATGGCGACCAACGATCCGACAGCCATTGCCGCACAAAGTTATGAAGCCTCCACCACTTTTGCCCAAGGGCAGGCAAAATTTAATATTTTATCGGCAGGTGGGTTGCGTGAATTTGAAGTGGTGATCTCACCAACGGGCGATCAATTTGCGGTCACGGATACCAAAGGCAACGTGCTGCTAGAACCACAGGCCTACCCACCATCGAATTCGATTACTGTGCTTGGTACAACGTTTGAATTGACGGCTGGCGCGCTACCCAATGATAAATTTACGGCAAACCTTGTCCCCTCAGAAGGTGATAACGGCAATTTACGTAAGATGCAGCAAATTCAAACGGAGAAAAAACTCAACGACGGTGAAACGACCGTGCTCGGGGTTTATCACGATCTCAATACTGATTTTGGTTTGCAGCTGGCCACCGCGTCACGCTTAAGTGATGTGGCCAGGCTTGAAAAAGAGTCAGCGCAGGAGCGCATTGCGTCCATTTCCGGAGTCAACCTTGATGAGGAAGCCGCGAACATGATGAAGTTCCAACAAGCTTATATGGCTTCCTCACGCATCATGCAGGTGGCTAATGATACTTTCAACACGATTTTGCAGCTGAGATAGGAGGCGATAAATGTTAACCAGAATATCGAGCTTCCATAACTATCAATCGGTGCAAAACGATATGCGCCGTCAAGAATCAAAGATCCATCATAACCAAGCGCAGCTAGCGTCGGGTAAGAAGTTGCTTTCGGCCAGCGATAGTCCATTAGCCACTCATTACATCCAAAAAGTAGGGCAGCAAGAAGAGCAATTACGCCAATATCTTGATGCAATCGTGCTGGTTCGAAACCGCTTAGAACATCAAGAAGTAATCATTGCCAATGCGGAAAGCTCGACCGATGAGGCAAAGCGTACGGTCATGGAAATGATTAACGGCTCATTCTCTCCAGAAGATAGAGAAGCGAAAGCGCGTGAGCTGCAAGAGATGTTCAACAACTTAATTGAACTAGCAAATACGCAAGATGAGTCTGGTAACTACATGTTTGCCGGCACCAAGCCGAAGAATCAGCCATTTTTTAGAGATAATGCCAGTAACGTGACTTATTCCGGCGATGATTATCAGCGCAAAATGCGTATCTCCAACAGCTTAGAGATCCCGTTCAATAATCCGGGTAATAAAGTGTTTATGGAGATTGATAACCCGTTTGGTAACTACGAACCAAACTATCAATTAAACGAAGGTTCAGAGTTACTGCTCGAGCGTGCAACCAATTTAGACTCGAATGATACATCACGCTATACCGTGACGTTTGTTGATATGGCTAACGGCAAATATGGTTACCAATTAGAGAAAGATGGCAGCGTGGTACAGGCCGATGAGTTTGATCCACAAAAAGGCATTCGATATCAAGATCTGACGGTGCACGTAAAAGGGCAAATCTCGAAAGGTGATGTGTTAAGCCTAGAGCCGCGTTCAACCTTTACCTTATTTGATAGCTATAAAGACGCGATTGAGCTCTCGCAAGGCTCCGTATCGGATGCGTCGACGACAGCGAAACTGCATCAAATTACGGAAGAGTTTCATGCCGCCTTTATTCATCTCAATAAAGTGCGTACTGATGTCGGTGCACGCTTGAGCACTTTAGATATTCAACAAGAACAGCATGAAGATTTCAAAATCAGTTTAGCGAAATCAAAAAGTAACTTTGAAGATCTCGATTACGCAGAAGCGGTGATTGAATTTAATGAGAATTCACGTGCGTTGCAGGCTTCACAACTGGCTTTTGGTAAAACGAAAGATTTGACCCTTTTCAACTATATCTAATCTTCAATGCCTTATGTGCTAAGCCATATGCGCGAAGAGTGGAATGTGTTGAAAAATTGGCCTGGAAATTGCTCATCTATTATCGAGAGATAAAGAGGCAATAGAGCGGCAAACGAAAGTGGCAACTCTGTTGCTAACGAGAAAAAACTGGATGCTCACTCACAAAGATAGAATGAATGAATTTCTTCTAAGTGATTAAAAAACAAAGAATATTAATTTTAATATCAGATGTTTTAAAAGTTGGCATACTAATTGAATTGTCTATATCAGAGTTGATACAACAAGTTTTTAAATCGGCAAATAGCGGATTTAGCAAGTTCACGGTCAGTGCTTCCAAATGAGAGTAAAGCTGGCCGCTTCGCAAAAAGCTTGCGAACTCACTAGGAGAGCAAACTATGACCATTACAGTAAATACTAACGTCTCAGCAATGACTGCTCAGCGTTACCTTAATAAAGCGACGGGTGAATTAAATACCTCGATGGAACGTTTATCATCAGGTAATAAAATCAACAGCGCTAAAGATGATGCGGCAGGCTTACAAATTTCAAACCGCTTAACCGCTCAGTCTCGTGGCCTAGATGTGGCAATGCGTAATGCCAACGACGGTATTTCGATTGCTCAGACCGCGGAAGGGGCAATGAATGAGTCGACCAGTATCTTGCAACGTATGCGTGATCTTGCTCTTCAATCAGCAAACGGCACCAACTCGGCGTCAGAACGACAAGCTTTGGATGAAGAGTCGACCGCATTGCAAGATGAGTTAAACCGTATTGCAGAAACGACCTCATTCGGTGGACGTAAACTGCTCAACGGCTCGTTTGGTGAAGCATCATTCCAGATTGGTGCGAGCTCAGGTGAGGCGATCATTATGGGGCTTACCAGCATACGTGCTGATGACTTCCGTATGGGCGGCCAATCGTTCCTTGCAGAGCAAGGAAAGGACAAGGATTGGGGAGTGCCAGCGGGCGCGCGTGATTTGAAATTTGAATTCACCACCCAGGCAGGTGAGCTTGTTACTCTCGATGTGTTAGCCAAAGATGGCGATGATATTGAAGAGCTAGCGACTTACATTAATGGTCAAACCGACAAGCTTAAAGCATCGGTTGATCAAGACGGTAAACTGCAAATTTTTGCCGCAGAACCGAATTTACAAGGTGACCTTGCCATCTCTGGTGGTTTGGCAACCGAACTTGGCCTAAACGGTGGGCCGGGCGTTAAGACGACGGTTCAAGATATTGATATCACCTCAGTTGGTGGTTCTCAAAATGCAGTGGGCGTTCTGGATGCTGCGTTGAGATATGTGGATTCACAACGGGCAGAGCTCGGTGCGAAGCAAAACCGTTTAAGCCATAGCATCAACAACTTGGCCAATATCCAAGAGAATGTTGAAGCATCCAACAGTCGAATTAAAGATACAGATTTTGCGAAAGAAACCACGCAAATGACGAAAGCACAGATTCTGCAACAAGCGGGTACCTCGATTCTCGCTCAAGCAAAACAGTTGCCAAATTCTGCAATGTCACTATTGCAGTAATGTTAGGACCCTTCATCCAACAGCTCAGACGTGGGTTAGGTGAAGGAATCCTTGGCAAAGTATGATTATGGCCGAATATAAAGCTCTCTCAAGATGTACCCTGCTTTATAGTCATAGATAATCATGCGCCCCGGTCAGTCGGTAATGTGTTCATTTCTCTGATCTCCACATTGGCTCTGGCTACCAACTAGCCCCGGTTCTCTCAAAGGAAAAGGGGCTTTTCTTTATCTATAACTTCTTGCTCTCATCAATGCTCCTCAATCGCCCGTGAAGCCGACCAATCACGTCAAATCTTTAATGCTATTTTTGTATTTCAGCCAGTTTTGCAGCGTTTATCCCACTTTTAATCGATATTGGCTATTTTTTACGAAATCGTCGTTTTCCCGTTAAAGGATTCCTAACCGCAGTCGCTAATAATAGTACTTTGAGAGAACTACTTGGTTTTCCGAGACGTCGGAAACCGTTTGTCTATGACGCTAAGTCGGAAAATCAATAGGAGAACCACTATGGCGGTTAATGTAAACACTAACGTTTCAGCTATGACAGCACAACGCTACCTAAACAGTGCTAGCAATGCGCAACAGTTATCAATGGAACGTTTATCATCAGGCTTCAAAATTAATAACGCAAAAGATGACGCAGCAGGTTTGCAAATCTCTAACCGTTTGAACGTTCAAAGCAGAGGCTTAGATGTTGCCGTGCGCAACGCAAATGATGGCATTTCAATTGCGCAGACAGCTGAAGGTGCAATGAACGAAACCACCAATATTTTGCAACGTATGCGTGACTTATCTCTACAATCGTCAAATGGTTCGAACTCGAAAGCCGACCGCGTAGCGATTCAAGAAGAGATCACCGCGCTGAATGACGAACTCAACCGTATTGCTGAAACTACATCGTTTGGTGGCAATAAGTTGCTCAATGGTACTTTTGAGACGAAATCATTCCAAATCGGTGCGGATAACGGTGAAGCGGTCATGCTAAGCCTAAATAATATGCGCAGTGACAACGCAATGATGGGCGGTAAGAGTTACCAAGCGGCAAATGGACAAGATAAAGATTGGACCGTTAAAGCGGGTGCTAATGACCTTACCATTACGTTGACTGACAAACGTACTGGCGAGCAAACCATCAACCTAAGTGCAAAAGATGGCGATGACATCGAAGAGTTGGCCACTTACATCAATGGTCAAACCGACATGTTAAAAGCTTCTGTTGACGATGAAGGCAAATTGCAAATCTTTACTGATAGCAACCGTATTGATGGCGTAGCAACCTTTGGTGGCAGCTTAGCGGGTGAACTGAGTTTCCAAGCGGCAAAAGATGTGACAGTCGATACCATTGATGTCACCTCTGTCGGTGGTTCGCAAGAATCAGTTGCCATTGTTGATGCGGCACTGCAATTTGTAGACAGCCATCGTGCTCAACTGGGTGCATTCCAAAACCGTTTCAACCATGCGATTAACAACTTAGATAACATCAACGAAAACGTAAATGCTTCTAAGAGCCGAATCAAAGACACTGATTTTGCGAAAGAAACCACTGCCTTGACTAAATCGCAGATCCTTTCTCAAGCATCAAGCTCAGTGTTGGCACAAGCTAAACAAGCGCCTAATGCTGCTCTTGGTTTGCTTGGTTAAGTCGTTAACTTTTAAATTAAAAATCCAGCTTCGGCTGGATTTTTTTATGCCTCACTTTTCACGTGATCAAAGAATGGATCTGAAAAATGAATCAACGGTTAAACGGGAGGAAAGGATATATTGTTATGAGGCTAATAAAACAAAACCCAGCCTAAGCTGGGTTTGAATTGATGGTGCGGAAGGAGAGACTTGAACTCTCACACCTTGCGGCGCCAGAACCTAAATCTGGTGCGTCTACCAATTTCGCCACTTCCGCAACTTGTACTGTAGATAGATTGAACATTGGTTATTCAAACTATCGTTATAAATGGTGGCTACGACGGGATTCGAACCTGTGACCCCATCATTATGAGTGATGTGCTCTAACCAACTGAGCTACGTAGCCATTTGACAATCTTAAATCATGGTGCGGAAAGAGAGACTTGAACTCTCACACCTTGCGGCGCCAGAACCTAAATCTGGTGCGTCTACCAATTTCGCCATTTCCGCAGCGTATTCTTTAAATAAACCGAATGTTATTGATTCAGCTTATCTTTTTACGGTCAGCTTATCGCTAATCCTACAAATAATGGCAGGGCTACCTGGATTCGAACCAGGGGATGGCGGCATCAAAAGCCGCTGCCTTACCGCTTGGCGATAGCCCTACAAGATGATTGCTCATCTAAATAATGGTGCGGAAGGAGAGACTTGAACTCTCACACCTTACGGCGCCAGAACCTAAATCTGGTGCGTCTACCAATTTCGCCACTTCCGCAACTTATGCTGTAGATAAAATGAGGATTGGTTACTCAATTTATCGTTGTTATGGGTAGCTTATCGCTAACCATATGAAATATGGCAGGGCTACCTGGATTCGAACCAGGGAATGGCGGCATCAAAAGCCGCTGCCTTACCGCTTGGCGATAGCCCTACGAGATGATTGCTCATCTAAATAATGGTGCGGAAGGAGAGACTTGAACTCTCACACCTTACGGCGCCAGAACCTAAATCTGGTGCGTCTACCAATTTCGCCACTTCCGCAATTTAATTTTTCGATTCAACGAATCTTTTTCACAACAAGCGCTTGGCTTATCGTGTCAATAATGGCAGGGCTACCTGGATTCGAACCAGGGAATGGCGGCATCAAAAGCCGCTGCCTTACCGCTTGGCGATAGCCCTACAGGATGATTGCTCATCTAAATATGGTGCGGAAAGAGAGACTTGAACTCTCACACCTTGCGGCGCCAGAACCTAAATCTGGTGCGTCTACCAATTTCGCCATTTCCGCAAATTTTTAGTTATCGAGATGGTGCGGAAGGAGAGACTTGAACTCTCACACCTTACGGCGCCAGAACCTAAATCTGGTGCGTCTACCAATTTCGCCACTTCCGCAGCTCGATATCTATGTGTTGCCAACCTTCGCTAACAACTAAATTATGGTGGCTACGACGGGATTTGAACCTGTGACCCCATCATTATGAGTGATGTGCTCTAACCAGCTGAGCTACGTAGCCATCTTTTTGAGCGAGACAATATAATACAATCCACACTCATGTGCCAATGGTTTTTTAAACACTGACCCATTTGAATAATGGCAGGGCTACCTGGATTCGAACCAGGGGATGGCGGCATCAAAAGCCGCTGCCTTACCGCTTGGCGATAGCCCTGCAAGATGATTGCTCATCTAAATAATGGTGCGGAAGGAGAGACTTGAACTCTCACACCTTGCGGCGCCAGAACCTAAATCTGGTGCGTCTACCAATTTCGCCACTTCCGCAACTTAACCTGTAGATTCAGTGAATATTGGTATTCATTGAATCGTTGTTATGACCAGTTTATTCGCTAGTCATCTCAATATTGGCAGGGCTACCTGGATTCGAACCAGGGGATGGCGGCATCAAAAGCCGCTGCCTTACCGCTTGGCGATAGCCCTACAAGATGATTGCTCATCTAAATAATGGTGCGGAAAGAGAGACTTGAACTCTCACACCTTGCGGCGCCAGAACCTAAATCTGGTGCGTCTACCAATTTCGCCATTTCCGCAACTTTCCTAAATATTTTTATAAGAAAAACACTTAGGAAATGGTGGCTACGACGGGATTCGAACCTGTGACCCCATCATTATGAGTGATGTGCTCTAACCAACTGAGCTACGTAGCCATTTTTATTCTCTCTTTAAGTTTGCCTTAATGTCGAGAACGGAGCGCATTATGCGGATATGGCTCTAGAGCGTCAATAGTTTTTTTGAATAAATTCTTTGAAACCAACCGTTCGACCTTTTTTTGAACAAAGAGACGTGTTTGTGATCAAAAACGGTTAATAAATCATTAAGCTTATTGATTTTTCCTTGCTTGTCGCTAAGGTTGATTTTGAGAAAAAAACAAAAAAGCCAACAGAATCTGTCGGCTTTAATGGTGTATTAATGGCTGATTAACGAGTTATTTACACGTTGAAGCGGAAGTGGATAACATCGCCATCTTTTACGATGTATTCTTTACCTTCCAAGCGCCATTTGCCCGCTTCTTTGGCTCCATTTTCGCCGCGATATTGAATGAAATCATCATAACCCACAACTTCAGCGCGAATGAAACCACGTTCAAAGTCGGTATGGATTTTACCCGCCGCTTGCGGAGCCGTCGCACCGACCGGAATCGTCCAGGCACGCACTTCTTTTACGCCTGCGGTGAAGTAGGTTTGTAGCGTTAGCAGTTCGTAACCGGTACGAATCACGCGGTTTAGACCGGGTTCTTCAATGCCTAAATCGGCTAAAAACTCGGCGCGATCTTCTTCTTCAAGTTCAGATAGTTCAGCTTCAATGGCTGCGCAAACAGCAACCACAGAATTGTTCTCTTTTTCTGCAAACTCTCTGACAGCATCAAGGTACGGGTTATTTTCAAAGCCATCTTCGCTCACGTTGGCGATATACATGGTTGGTTTCAACGTTAAGAAGTTGAGATAATCTACGGCGGCTAGCTCTTCTTTTGAGAGTTCAACCGTGCGAGCCATACCACCTTCCGTTAATACAGGGAGTAGCTTCTCTAATACGGTGATTTCAAATTTAGCGTCTTTATCGCCACCTTTGGCACGTTTTGCTTGACGCTGAATGGCGCGTTCACAGCTATCAAGGTCGGCAAGGGCAAGCTCTAGATTGATTACTTCAATATCTTCAATTGGCGATACTTTGCCTGCTACGTGAACGATATTTTCGTTCTCGAAGCAGCGAACAACGTGACCAATCGCATCTGTTTCACGGATATTGGCAAGGAATTTGTTGCCTAAACCTTCACCTTTTGACGCGCCAGCCACTAGGCCTGCGATATCGACAAATTCCATTGTCGTCGGAAGGATACGTTGAGGGTTTACAATTTCTGCTAACGCATCAAGACGAAGGTCTGGAACAGGAACCACACCCGTGTTTGGTTCGATAGTGCAAAACGGGAAGTTTGCTGCTTCGATGCCCGCTTTAGTTAGTGCATTAAATAATGTCGATTTACCCACATTTGGTAAACCCACGATGCCACATTTAAAACCCATGACTGTAACCTTATTCAGCTTTGAACGTATGTAAGCGATTTTGTGCTTTAGTTAGACCATCTTTTAGTAAAATGTCGAAGCAACGAACCGATTCGTCAACCGCGGCATCTAGGCACTCTTGCTCTTTGGCGGGTGCTTTACCTAAAACATAGCCTGCTACTTTATCTTTGTGCCCCGGATGGCCGATACCAATCCGCAGGCGGTAGAATTCTTTGTTATTGCCGAGTTTGCTGATGGTGTCTTTAAGGCCATTATGACCGCCATGACCACCACCCATTTTGAACTTAGCTACCCCGGGAGGTAAGTCTAGTTCATCATGTGCCACCATGATCTCTTCTGGTTTTATCTGGTAAAACTTGGCGATGGCCGCCACGGCTTTACCGGATAAATTCATAAAAGTTGTTGGGATCAATAAACGCAGATCTTCACCATTAACCACGATACGTCCGGTGAAACCGAAGAATTTGGCTTCGTTTTTCAAGGTGACGTTATGAACTCGGGCTAATTCTTCTACTACCCAAGCGCCGGCATTGTGCCTCGTTTTGGCGTATTCAGGACCAGGATTCGCTAGCCCGACAAGAAGTTTGATTGGTTGGCTCAAGGTTAGGATCTCTTTGCAATATCAAAAGCGCGGTATGATAGCACACAAAAGGGAAAGGGTGCGAGGCGCTAAAATAACAAAGGAAAAAGCACCTCATTTTTCAATGAAGTGCTTTAAAAGTATTTAAAAATCAGTAAATAAACTGAGTATTAATTAAACATGGCAGAAATAGACTCTTCGTTGCTAATGCGACGAATCGCTTCAGCAAGCATGCTAGACAAGGTTAATTGTGTCACTTTGCCGGTTGCCGCCATCTCTTTAGATAGGGTGATCGAGTCTGTGACGATAACTTGGTCTAGTACTGAGTTTTTGATATTTTTCGCTGCGTTACCTGAGAATACCGCGTGCGTTGCGTAAGCAAATACACGTTTTGCACCACGTTCTTTCAGCGCTTCAGCGGCTTTACACAAAGTGCCGCCAGTGTCGATCATGTCATCCACGATCACACAATCGCGCCCATCAACATCGCCAATCAGGTTCATAACTTCAGACACGTTGGCGCGTGGACGACGTTTATCAACGATTGCGATGTCGATATCACCTAATGCTTTTGCAGTCGCACGAGCACGAACCACGCCACCAAGGTCAGGTGAAACTACAACAGGATCTTCTAACCCACGCGCTTTCATATCTTCAAGCAACACCGGCGTACCAAAGATGTTATCTACTGGGACGTCAAAGAAGCCTTGGATTTGTTCTGCGTGAAGGTCGATGGTCAAAACGCGGTCAACACCAACGTTTGAAAGGAAATCTGCAACAACTTTTGCAGTGATCGGTACACGAGCAGAGCGCACTCGGCGGTCTTGACGGGCATAACCAAAATATGGGATGACAGCAGTAATACGGCCTGCTGAAGCACGGCGCATTGCATCAATCATCACTACTAATTCCATTAAGTTGTCATTAGTAGGAGCACAAGTAGATTGAATAATAAATACATCGCTACCACGAACATTTTCGTTGATTTGCACTGCAACTTCACCGTCGGAGAAACGAGAAACAGTAGCATCACCAAGAGAGATGTATAGACGTTCAGCAATACGTTGGGCTAGTTCAGGTGTGGCGTTACCAGCAAATAGCTTCATATCAGGCACGGTGGAAACCTCAGGGTTGCGTCCAGTTTTTAAATAGGTCGGGTGTTGGCGAATTGGTATTCAGCCAGAGTCTTTTTCAGTGGCGAAATGTTACACCCTAAGGCGACAAACGCGAAGACTGTGTCAGGGAGCTTGGCAAGGACAGCTTCCGCTTCTACTTTGCTAGAAAATTCGGCAAAAACGCAAGATCCCGTCCCAGTCAATCTTGACGGCGCGTATTGTAGCAGCCATGAAAGTTGCTTATCAACCTCTGGGTACAGCATTCGGACAATTTTTTCGCAATCGTTTTCGTAAGGGTGTTCGAGAAGCGTTGCTAGCGCTCGTTTTGGCGTGTTCCTTATCAATTTTGGATGAGTGAAAATATCTTTCGTTGCAATGCTCACATTAGGCCGAACCACCAAATACCATTTTTGCTTTGGTTCGGTTTGGGTCAGTTTTTCACCTACGCCTTCAGCAAATGCGGCAAAGCCATGGACAAAAACGGGAACATCCGCCCCGAGTGTTAAACCGAGCGTAGCGAGTTCTTGCTGTGATAAATTGGTTTGCCATAAGTAGTTCAGTGCAACAAGCACGGTTGCAGCATTGGAAGAGCCGCCACCGATGCCACCGCCCATTGGCAAAACTTTATTTAATTCAATGCTCGCGCCATAGCGGCATCCACTTGCCTTTTGTAAGGCGATGGCCGCTTTCCAAATCAAGTTGTCTTGTAGCGCAACGCCAGCAATGGCTGGTGTGAGAGTTATTTCGCCAGACTGATTGGCGGTAATGGTTAACTCATCACCAAAATCGAGAAATTGAAACAGTGTCTGTAATTCATGATACCCGTCGGCTCTTTGCCCGGTGATGTACAGAAACAGGTTGAGCTTAGCGGGTGATGGCCAGTGGGTTGGGGTACAAATCATGGCGTTAGGGTCCACTTTGAAATGACGAGGTTTAATGAAACTTGATCTTGAGTCAGCTTCAGTTTGGCCGGAAGTGGCACTGAAGTGGAAGAAGCGGATGTTGAGACGAAGGGATAAGCTTGGTAGTTCAAATATTCCAAGTGCCAGCGGCTAAGCCCTAGCTGTTTATCTAACGATGCCAACAAATTATTTTGATTCAATTGAAAACCATCTGCCTCGGTTGGCAGCCCAAGCAGCCAATCTTGTAGCTGCTCAATGGGGATCGATAACCCAGTTAACTCGTAAACTAAAGCATCCGCATTCTGCGCATCGATAATTTGATCATCATACGTTTTGACCTGGGCGCCCTGAGGCGAGATGGAGAGATTTAAAACGGTCTGCCCTAAAAAGGTTGAGAGACGAAGCTGGCTATGGTCGGCGTTTTTTTGCCAATGAAAATTGAGGGATTGGCGCTGTTGTGGTGATATATAGCCGAGTTTTCCGCTGGCTTGGTACTCGCGGATCGTTTGCAATTGCTGTTGGTGTTGCTGCCAGCCGACGCTCTCGACCCTTGTTGAGGGTAAGTTTGTGCAACCAAAGAGTGTCAGCAGAGTGAGGAGAGTTAAAATCAGTCTATTTGCGCGTGTCATATCTGCCCATTATTTACACAGTGAAGGCCGTAAAAACGCCTCACTATATCATTGATATCACGAAGTCGGGAAAACAAATCCCTGTTGCCCTTTCATTAAAACAGGGCATCAAGTAAAATTCTGCTCCTATTTACATTTCCTGAACCGAGAAACCTCTATAGATGTCCTTGCTTGCTATTGGAATAAATCACAATACAGCGTCGGTAGAACTGCGAGAGAAAGTGGCGTTTGGTCCTGATAAATTATCAGAAGCCTTGCGACAACTTGCGTCCAGTTCCAGCGTTCAAGGTAGCGTTATTGTCTCTACCTGTAATCGCACGGAAATTTATTGTGATGTAAAATCATCGAGCAAAAGTAAGTTAATCGATTGGTTGTCTCAGTTCCATCATGTGAATCCAGAAGATCTTAAACCGAGTTTGTATGTACACGAAGAACAAGCCGCTATTCGTCATTTGATGCGAGTGGCTTGTGGTCTGGATTCACTGGTATTGGGTGAGCCGCAGATTTTAGGGCAGGTGAAGCAAGCCTATGCGGATGCTCGCGAGCATAACGCGGCTGATTCAGCGATTGAAAAACTGTTTCAAAAAGCATTCTCGGTAGCTAAACGTGTGCGCACCGAAACTGAAATAGGCGGCAGTGCGGTATCTGTGGCTTATGCTGCTTGTACGTTGGCAAAGCAGATCTTTGAATCACTCTCTGATTCAACGGTAATGTTGGTTGGGGCGGGTGAAACCATCGAACTGGTTGCGAAGCATTTAGCCAGCCATCGATGTAAACGCATGATAGTTGCCAACCGAACCCGCGAGCGAGCGATGGGGCTTGCACAGCAGTTTGACGCTGAAGTGATTGCACTCAATGAGATACCTGACTATCTCGCTCACGCGGATATCGTCATCAGTTCAACCGCCAGCCCACTGCCGATTATTGGCAAAGGGATGGTAGAAAGTGCGATAAAAGTGCGCCGCCATCAACCCATGTTACTGATTGATATTGCCGTGCCTCGTGATATTGAATCGCAGGTCGGTGATTTAAACGATGCCTATCTGTATACGGTTGATGATCTTCAGTCGATTGTAGACAGCAATATGGAACAGCGTAAAGTTGAAGCCATTCAAGCTGAAGCGATTGTCAGTGAAGAGAGCGCAGCCTTTATGAGCTGGATGCGTTCCTTGCAAGCGGTAGACAGCATCCGAGAATACCGTCAATCGGCCAACGAAATTCGTCAAGAATTGCTCAGTAAAAGCTTGCAGGCACTGGCTGCAGGGGGCGATCCTGAAAAAGTGTTACTTGAGTTAAGTAACAAACTCACCAATCGATTGATCCACACACCAACCCGAGCATTGCAAAGCGCTGCAGAGTTAGGTGAACCGGCTAAATTGGCCGTGATTAGACAAAGTTTGGGTCTTGACGACCCTCGATAATATCCGTCACTCCGAATTAAAGAAGAAACTATGAAAGCGTCGATTTTAGTTAAGCTTGAATCCCTTGTTGAGCGTTACGAAGAGGTTCAGCGCCTGCTTGGCGAGCCTACCGTAATTAGTGATCAAAACAAATTCCGTACTTTGTCAAAAGAGTACTCTCAGCTTGAGGAAGTAACTAAATGCTTCCAAGCTTACCAACAAGCGCAAGAGGATTTGGTTGCCGCAGAAGAGATGACCAAAGAAGAAGACGCCGAGATGCGTGAGATGGCTCAAGAGGAAATCAAAATAGCCAAAGCGACGATTGAACGTCTCACTGATGAATTGCAAATTCTGTTGCTACCAAAAGATCCGAACGATGATCGCAACTGCTTCTTAGAAATTCGTGCAGGGGCGGGCGGTGATGAGGCGGGTATTTTTGCTGGCGATCTGTTCCGTATGTATAGCCGTTATGCTGAGAAGATGAGCTGGCGTATCGAAATTATGTCCGCTAGTTATGCTGAGCATGGCGGCTATAAAGAAGTGATTGCTAAAGTGAGTGGTGATGGCGCTTACGGTGTGCTTAAGTTTGAATCAGGCGGTCACCGCGTACAGCGTGTTCCGGCCACGGAATCTCAAGGTCGTGTGCATACTTCCGCTTGTACCGTCGCGATCATGCCCGAAATTCCTGAAGCCGAAATTCCAGAAATTAAAGCTAGCGATCTGAAAATTGACACTTTCCGCTCATCGGGCGCGGGTGGTCAGCACGTAAACACCACCGACTCTGCGATCCGTATTACCCACTTACCAACAGGCACGGTAGTTGAGTGTCAGGACGAGCGTTCACAGCACAAAAACAAAGCCAAAGCGATGGCCGTATTGGCCGCTCGTATTGCACAAGCGGAAGAAGCGAAGCGCGCAGCCGAAGTGTCCGATACTCGTCGTAACCTACTGGGTTCTGGTGATCGTAGCGACCGTATTCGTACTTACAACTATCCGCAAGGTCGCGTTTCCGATCATCGTATTAACTTAACCATCTATCGTCTTAATGAAGTGATGGAAGGGGATCTGCAAAGCTTGATTGATCCAATCATTCAAGAATATCAAGCAGACCAACTTGCCGCTCTTGCCGATCAACACTGATCTCATGACGTTATCTCGTATTGATGATGCGTTGAAAGCCGCGATTGCTCAACTCCAAGAAGGCGGCAGTGATTCGCCTTCTGTGGATGCAGCGGTGCTGCTTTGCCATGTACTGGATAAACCACGTTCTTATCTGCTGACTTGGCCTGAAAAGACCTTAAGCGAAACGCAGTCGCGGCAATTTTGCTCGCTGATTACGCGTCGAGTGACGGGGGAGCCTGTGGCCTATTTGGTTGGGGAACGTGAGTTTTGGTCGCTGCCACTGAAAGTTTCGCCTTCGACATTAATTCCTCGGCCGGATACTGAACGTTTGGTTGAAATTGCGTTAGAAAAAAGCCAGCAGACGCAAGGGGATATTTTGGACTTAGGCACAGGAACTGGCGCGATAGCATTAGCGTTAGCGTCTGAGTTACCTGAACGTCATGTGGTTGGTATCGACTTACGCCCAGAAGCGCAAGCCTTAGCGTTGGAAAACGCGCAGCGTTTAACTATTACCAATGTCACATTTTTACAAGGTAGTTGGTTTGAACCTTTAAAGCTCGGTACAAAGTTTGCTTTAATTGTCTCCAATCCACCGTATATTGAAGAAAATGATCCCCATCTCACGCAGGGGGATGTACGTTTTGAGCCTTTAAGTGCGCTGGTGGCCAAAGACAAAGGCTTGGCTGACATTAAACACATTGCAGAGAATGCGCGTCACTATTTGCAGCAACAAGGCTGGCTGCTGTTTGAACATGGTTATGATCAAGGGGCGGCAGTCAGAGCGTTATTTGAGTCACTCGGCTATCACCACGTAGTGACAGAAAAGGATTATGCGGGTAATGACCGAGTGACACTGGGTCAATATTCGCACTCAGAAGAGAGAGCATCATGTACGAAGGATTAAAACATTTTCATCTACTGACCATTGCGGTCAGTGCACTATTGTTGTCGGTACGTTATGCCTTGATGATGATGGATTCCAAATGGCTGCAACACCCTTTTTTGAAACGTTTTCCTCATATTAACGATTCGCTGTTGTTGTTATCGGGTATCGCGTTGATTGTGATGTCTGGTTTTATCCCATTTACCCCAGCCGCACCTTGGTTAACTGAGAAGCTGACCTGTGTGATGGCGTACATTGCACTGGGCTTCTTTGCGCTCAAACTGGGCCGGAATAAGCTGTTGCGTACCTTTGCTTTTTTGGGCGCATTAGGTTGGCTTGCTATGGCGGGAAAAATCGCCATCGTAAAAACGGCTATGTTTTTAGGCTAACAGCATCCGAGCGGCATTATGTTTGAATGGTTCGATGAAGATTTTGATGCAATGGAATTGGTGGAAGGGGCGCTGATCTTAAACAAGGCCGTCAATCCTGAAACTGAGGATGAATGGGCACGCCAAGAGTTGGCCCGTTTGCTTACACAAGCAAAACACGAGTTAGCTAATGAACAGGATGAAAAACAGCGTTTCGAAGCGTTGTTGCATCTGTTTTACCAACAATGGGGTTTTCGCGGTGACAGAGAGGCTTATTTTGATTCACGTAATGCCTTTATCGATAAAGTGTTGCAGCACCGCAAAGGTATTCCCGTCAGTTTAGGTGCGCTGTTGCTCTATTTTGCGCGCAAGCTAGGCTTTCCTTTACAAGGTATTACCTTTCCCACACAGTTTTTATTGCAGTTGCATTGGTGTGATGAATCACCGATTTATATTAACCCTTTTACTGGTGAAATCGTCTCATTACATATACTGCAAGCGTGGTTAGTTGGGCATAAAGGGGTCTTGTCTAAGCTGAAATCGAGTCATTTGGAAGTGACAGATAATCCGACGGTGATCGGTCGTTGGCTGGCACTACTAAAGAGCGCACTATTAAGAGAAGAGCGTTATACCTTAGCGCTGCGTTGTACTGATTTAGCGCTGACTTTTGTTCCTGATGATCCGTATGAGATCCGCGATCGCGGCTTTATCTATCAGCAACTGGATTGTCACCAAATTGCCTTATCCGATTATCAATACTTTATTGATCATTGTCCGAATGATCCGGCGGCTGAGTTATTAAAAAATCAAGTTAATGCATTAAGCTTTGAAGCTATTACGCTGCATTAACCGCTAAATGAGAGAGAATAAAATGGAACAAAAAATCGTCCACGTGGGTGATATTCCCGTTGCTAACGACAAACCGTTTACTCTGTTTGCTGGAATGAACGTCCTTGAATCCCGTGATTTAGCGATGCAAATCTGTGAGCATTACGTGAAAGTGACCGATAAACTCGGCATCCCTTATGTGTTTAAAGCTTCTTTTGATAAAGCAAACCGCAGCTCTGTTCACTCTTATCGTGGCCCCGGCTTGGAAGAGGGAATGAAAATTTTCCAAGAGCTAAAAGAGACCTTTGGCGTCAAAATCATCACTGACGTGCACACAGAAGCTCAAGCTCAGCCTGTGTCTGAGGTGGTTGATGTGATTCAACTGCCAGCGTTTCTTGCTCGTCAAACTGACCTTGTCGAAGCGATGGCGAAAACAGGTGCAGTGATCAACGTGAAAAAACCACAATTTATGAGCCCTGGCCAAGTGGGCAATATCGTGGAAAAATTTGCAGAGTGCGGCAACGACAAAGTGATTTTGTGTGAACGTGGTGCTTGCCATGGCTATGATAATCTGGTCGTTGATATGTTGGGTTTTGGTGTGATGAAAAAAGTATCAAACGGCAGCCCAATTATTTTTGATGTGACCCACTCACTGCAAATGCGTGACCCTTCTGGCGCAGCTTCTGGTGGGCGTCGTGAACAGACAGTTGAGTTAGCAAAATCAGGTCTTGCTGCCGGGATTGCGGGCCTTTTTATTGAAGCGCATCCAAACCCAGATAAAGCGCGTTGCGATGGTCCATCGGCACTGCCTTTGGATAAACTTGAACCTTTCCTTGCACAAATGAAAGCGTTAGATGATTTGATCAAGAGCTTTGCTCATATCGATATCCGCTGATTTTTTGTTGGATCTATCACTCATGATTTGGCCACCGCAAGGTGGTCAAATTTTATCGAATGTTTCCCAAACCTGTTTATCTTGTCTAAGTGCTCACTTTTCCTTATTTTTTCGTGTTTAGGAAAGAAAACGATTGCCTGTGATCCATTAAAATTTCACGTGTAACCTGTGGCAACCGTTACATTTTTGAATTGATTTTATAGTGATCAATTCTACATAAATATGAAATCAATCTGTCACCTTTGAGATGTTAATTTAAACTGGGTCAAGTTTATTGGTATGGCTTGATTTTGTGTTTGCAACGTTGACCATGACCTCCCCCTCACAAGCAGTGGATTTTTCAAGTTCAAAGGTATGATAATGAAACAACGTCTTATTCTAAAAACAGCGCTCAGCGCGGCCATTCTTACAGCCCTTATGGGTTGCGCAACTCAACCCACTCATGAGTGGAAGGAAGATACGACTTATAAACTCACCGTGTTACACACTAATGACCACCACGGTCGTTTCTGGCAAAACAAATATGGCGAGTATGGTATGGCGGCACGTAAAACGCTGATCGACGATCTTCGCTCTGATATTGAAGCTGAAGGCGGCAGCGTACTGCTTCTTTCTGGTGGCGATATTAATACCGGAGTTCCTGAATCTGATCTACAAGATGCAGAGCCTGATTTTAAAGGTATGAGCAAGATTGGTTATGATGCGATGGCGTTAGGTAACCATGAATTCGATAACCCGCTCGAGGTTCTGTTTAAGCAAAAAGAGTGGGCGAATTTCCCAATGCTGTCGGCCAACATTTACGATAAAGCGACCGGAAAACGTCTATTCCAAGCCTACCAAATGTTTGATAAACAGGGCGTGAAAATAACGGTTATCGGTTTAACGACTGAAGATACCGCTAAAATCGGCAACCCTGAATATATTGGTGGTATTGAGTTTAGAGATCCAAAAGAAGAAGCGAAAAAACTGATCGCAGAAATTGAGAAAACGGAAAAGCCGGACCTTATTTTTGCCGTTACCCACATGGGCCATTATGAAAATGGTCAACGTGGTGTGAATGCACCAGGTGATGTTGCGCTTGCACGATACTTGGATGAAGGTTCTCTCGATATGATCGTCGGCGGCCACTCTCAAGAGCCTGTCTGCATGGAAGGCCCTAACGTGGTGAAGAAAAACTTCCATCCGGGAGATGAATGTAAGCCTGATATGCAAAACGGTACTTACATAGTGCAAGCGCATGAATGGGGTAAGTATGTTGGCCGTGCGGATTACGAATTCCGTAATGGTCAACTGAACATGGTGAGCTACAACCTGATCCCTGTAAACCTGAAGAAAAAGGTGAACGTGAATGGCGAGAGTAAGCGCGTACTGATTCAAGATCAAATCGCTGAAGATTCAGAAATGCTTAGCTTCTTGCGTCCATATCAAGAACAAGGCCAAGCGAAACTGAATGTGGTCATTGCACAAAGTAATGGCAAGTTAGAAGGGGATCGCAACGTTGTGCGTTTCCAACAAACCAATTTAGGTCGTTTGATTGCACTTTCTCATATGGAACGCGCAAAAGCCGACTTTGCGGTGATGAATTCTGGCGGCGTGCGTGATTCGATTGATGCAGGAAAAATCACTTATAAAGATGTGCTCAAAGTACAACCTTTTGCCAATATTCTCACTTATACCGATATGACCGGGGCTGAAGTGTTGGATTACCTCAATGAAGTGGCGACCAAACCTGTTGATTCTGGCGCTTATGTACAATTCGCGGGGATTTCGATGACAGTGGCCAATGGTAAGGTATCGAACGTCTTTATTGGTGATAAGCAGCTCCGTTTGGACGAAACGTATCGCTTCACCGTGCCTAGCTACAATGCAGCAGGTGGTGATGGTTATCCAAAAATCTCCGATCATCCAGGTTATGTGAATACGGGGTTTGTGGACGCGGAAGTATTAAAAGATTACCTCGAAGCACACAGTCCAATTGATGTGAACCAATATGCACCAGCAGGCGAAATTGTCTATAAGTGATAGCTCGATAAAGAGTTTGACTCATTGTGAGCAATCATTTTAACTAAAGGCGGTGCTTAGGCATCGCTTTTTTATTGGCACTAACGGTTACTTTGAGATAAGCACGATGACACCTGCGATTGATTTGGCGAAAAAGAAAAAAATTCCTCACACTCTCCATCAATATCAACATGATCCTAATCACAGCAGTTATGGTTTAGAAGCGGCTGAGGTTTTGGGACAAGATCCGAAAAAAGTGTTTAAAACACTGCTGTTTTGCTTAAATGGCGAGCCGAAAAATCTCGCTGTCGCGATTATTCCTGTTGATCAAAAATTAAACTTAAAGCGTGCGGCCAAAGCGGCTAAGTCGAAAAAAGCGGAAATGGCTAATCCAGACATAGCGCAAAAAACCACAGGTTATGTGGTCGGTGGTATTAGCCCGCTTGGGCAGAAAAAAGCACTACCGACCTTCATTCATCTCAGCGCAGAAGATCAATCGACCATCTGTGTCAGTGCAGGTAAGCGCGGTTTAGAGATTGAATTGGCACCGAGCGATCTTGCGTTATTAACGCGAGGTGAGTTTGTTGAATTGTGTCAAGAATAGAGAATGAAAATCCGGCCTCGATTGAGGCCGGATTGACTGGCAAAATTAGTTCTTCAGTTTGATCTCTTCTTCCATCTGGGCGTTATCCACCACATGGTTTTCTCCTAAGTCATTAGGAAGGATCAAGTTTAGAATAATGGCTACGATACCGCATAAGCTGACACCTTGTAGGCTAAACTCTCCAATACCAAAGGCCATGCCGCCGATACCAAACACTAATGTCACTGCCACAATCACTAAGTTACGAGACTTGTGAAGATCGACATGATTTTTAATCAGTGTGTTTAGGCCAACCGTTGCAATTGAACCGAACAGCAAAATCATAATGCCGCCCATTACGGGAATTGGAATGGTTTGTAGTAGCGCGCCCAGCTTACCAACCAATGCTAATACAATCGCGGTGATCGCAGCCCAAGTCATGATTACTGGATTAAAGGCTTTCGTCAGCATTACGGCACCCGTCACTTCGCTGTACGTAGTGTTTGGTGGCGCACCCAGCATCGAGGCTGCGATGGTGGCAACACCGTCACCCGCAATGGTGCGATGTAGCCCAGGTTTCTTGATGTAATCTTTTCCAGTGACGTTTGAGATCGCGAGCATATCGCCCACGTGTTCGACTGCCGGAGCAATTGCAACCGGGATCATGAACAAGATCGCGTTGATGTTGAATTCAGGGAAAGTGAAGTTCGGCATTGACAGCCAAGCCGCTTGCGTAACAGGAGTAAAATCCACTACACCAAAATAGAGGCCCAAAAGATAGCCTGCAAAAATACCGCCGCAGATCGGCAACAGTTTGAGAAAACCTTTGGCAAAAACGCTAATCGTGATGGTGGTTAACAGTGAAACGCAAGAGATCCACATCGCTACATCTGAGCTAATCAGTTGTACCGAACCATCTCCAGTTTTACCTAGCGCCATGTTTACAGCAACAGGCGCAAGGCCTAAGCCAATCACCATGATCACCGGGCCAACCACGACAGGAGGTAAAATTTTGTGGATGATTTCTACGCCACGGACTTTGATGATCGCTCCCAGTAGTATGTAGACAAAACCAGCGGCCACTAAACCGCCCATCGTCGAGGCAACGCCCCAAGTTTGGATGCCAAACATAATCGGTGCAATAAAGGCAAAAGAAGAAGCAAGAAAGATGGGGACAGAGCGGCGAGTAATAAGTTGGAATAAAAGGGTACCGACACCGGCGCCAAATAGTGCAACGTTAGGATCAAGCCCAGTTAACAGTGGGACAAGAACCAGCGCACCAAATGCGACGAAGAGCATCTGTGCGCCTTGGATGGCATTTTTCATCATGATTTCCCTGAAGCAAAATAAAAATTCGCGGGATTCTATCACTTTTGCAAACGATTGCCATTGAAACTAGATCAAATAAAGTCACAAATGTTGATGAAATTATCACCGAACTCTGCCGTGGATTCCTTGCCGCGGACCGGATAGTTGCTTATCATCGACGTTCACAAAACAGATCATAGGAACAGTATGCGCTATTTAGCTATGTTGGTGATGAGCTTACTCACTCTCCCTGCTTATGCCTTAACCAAGGTCGACTTATACCATACCGAAGTCGTGATTGATCAACAGCAAGACAATGCCGACGCGAATGCTCGTATCAAAGGGATGAGCGAAGTGATTGTTCGAGCTTCGGGTGATAGGAATGCGGTGAACAATGAGGTGATTAAAAAAGCCTTAAGGCAGAATTCGCAATATTTAGCGCAAATCAGTTATGGTCAAAATGGGGCGCAATCTTCGATTGTCATGGGGTTTAGCGCACCGCATATCCGCACATTATTAACTCAAGCTCAATTACCATTTTGGCCTGAAAACCGAGCTAATGTTTTAGTCTGGTTGATTGAAGAGTCAGGTTATGACCGCAGTATCGCTTGGGAGCATTCTGACACGAGTATGTTAAAACAGCTTAAAGGCGCGACTCAAACTCGCGGTTTGCCTATCACAGTGCCTGTGGGTGATTTTGATGATATTACCGGTGTGGAAGTATCGGATTTGTGGGGCGGTTTCGTACAGCCTATCAGCATGGCTAGCCAACGTTATCCAACCGATGCTGTATTGGTGGTCAGAGTGCAAAGTAATGGTGTGCGTTGGAGTTTGTATGATCAACCCGCCGCTCAAATGGCACAAGCCACGAAAGCGCCACTGTCTGGTCAAGCGTCTGGTGACGATGCCATTGAACAAATGGTCGATCAATTGAGTGATTACTATGCAAGAAAGAGCTCGGTTATCGTGGCCAGTGAATCCTCTTCTTCGCTGCTTGCTCGTTTTAGCCCGATTGATGATGCAATGGATTTCTTTACCTTGGAGAATAAGTTGAAGCGCTTAAGCTCTGTTGCTTCTTTGGACATTCTCAAGATTCAAGGTGAGGAAATCACTTTCGAAGTGCATTTGTTGGCTTCAGAGTCCGAGTTTGAGCAAGAAGTGCTGCGCATGGGCAAAGTCGCTAAAATTGATGACCCACAGCCAGAGAGTGTGCCAACACAGCTTACCCCAGCAGCAGAGGTTGATGATTCTGCTGTGGAGTCAGGCTCTTTGCAAGTCACACCTGAACCGTCATTATCTCAGGCCATCACTGAACCAGTGAAGCGAGTGCTCTCTTTTGAGTGGCAAGCGTAAAGTACTCAGTCACCTCTTGAACAAATGCTGAGATAATCAAAAAGAGCCCATCAGGGCTCTTTTTGTATGAGAAGAATAGGCAATCCTGTCATGGATTGACTCTATGGTTGATTATCGTGGGTAAAATTGGCTTTCTCTTGTTTTTCTACTTCAGATAGACGCTTGAGTTTCAGTCCGAGCTCTTTACCGCGATGGCGAGCATACAAGGTATTACCGACAAAAGCGGCAAATGTCAGTAGCAGTTCTACTACTGCTAACCAGCGCTCCCCTCCATCAGCATAAATCAGCGTTAACGCGTGTAGAAAGTAGAGCATTAAAACAAAGTTGGCCCAGGCGTGAGTGTAGGGTTTTCCGGCCAAAATTCCCGGTAATGGTAAAAGCAGTGGGATAACCCATGCAATGGCCAATGCAACATGATTAAGATGAGGGTGAGGAGAGAGCGAGAATTGCCATAAAACCACCCATATAATTAGGGATAAGTTACTCAGTAAAGCTAGCCATCGGTACTGCTTGGTGTTTGGCATCATTTCTGCCGTCATAATCTGTCCTTTAATCGGCTGGCTAGCATTGCCAGCCGTTTTCCTAAATTTTTAGCCAGTTCACTTTCGTGCGTAGTGAGTTGTGGCGAGTGTGTTGCGACATGGCTTGCACCATATGGCGTGCCTCCAGAGGTTGTGGTATGCAGTGTAGGCTCTGAATAAGGGATGCCAACGATTAGCATGCCATGATGCATCAGTGGTAGCATCATACTCTGTTGCGTACTCTCTTGGCCGCCATGCAAAGAGGATGAAGAAGTAAACACGCAAGCGGGTTTATCAATTAATGCGCCGCTAATCCATAGAGGGGTCGTTTGGTCCCAAAAGTGCTTCAGTGGCGCGGCCATATTGCCAAACCAGACTGGGCTGCCAAAAGCCAAACCATCACATTGCTTTAACTCATCCAGAGTCAGGTAGGGATCGGTCGTTTGCTCTGCATGATTGTCTAGCGCCGGAACGGTGCGCAAGAGCGCTGTCGCGCCTTGTGCTTCAATTCCGCGTGCGATTTGCCTTGCCAGTGCTTGCGTTGAACCGTGCCTGCTGTAATAAAGTACGACGACTTTAATACTCATAAAATCTCAAGTACTTGCTCTGGTGGACGGCCGTGGCGCGCTTTACCATTGGCGACAACAATGGGACGCTCAATCAACTTAGGGTGCGCGGCCATGGCTGAAAATAGTTGATCATCAGTAAGTGCATCATCACTTAGGCCAAGTTCTTTATAGAGATCTTCTTTGGTGCGCATCATATCACGAACCTGTTGTAGCCCGAGTTGAGCGTACAAGGTTTTCAACTGTTCGATGGTTGGCGCTTGGTCTAAATATTTGATGATCTGTGGCTTTAACTGGCGGTCTTCCAGCAGTGCCAGAGTTTCACGACTTTTTGAGCATTTAGGGTTGTGATAAATCACGACTGACATAACTTCTCCTCGTTGTATTGTGATTATTGGAGTGATAAGAATCGGTCTCGTTGCACCATCAATTGGTCAATGCGTGCATCGTAGCGAGCTTGTTCTAAGCTGCCAAGTTCGGCGAGTTGACTTGCTTGAGTGTAATATTGAATCGCTTTATTCCAATTAGCTTTGAGCGCTAAAAGCTCCGCTCGCGCGGCGAGATCTTCTTGGCTATTGCCAATGCCGATATTCGCTTCTGATAGCAAATGCCAGCCGTTGGTATCATTAGGGTTGTCATGGGTGTAGCGCTGCAATACCCGAATGGCATCAGACAATTTATCTTGTTTTAACAAGCTGTTGGCGTAGTTAATTGTTAAGGTTGGATTGTTCGGTTTCTGTTTAAGCGCCTTCTCGAGCAAGGTTTGGGCTTTGGCCGCTTGATTTAGAGCGATATCGAGATCGGCCATCGCATCAAGATAGAAATTGTTTGTTGGGTCTTGTGCAACCAGCTTTGATAAAATCGCTTCTGATTTATCAAATTGCTTGCTATCGAGATAAACCAAGGCTTTGCCATATTGGAAGGCAGGCGCGAGAGCTGCACTTTCTTTTTTCTCCGCACGCTTAAACCAATCAAGAGCGGCTTCATTATCAATCCCAGCATAGCGAGCAACAATTCGCGAGCGTGCTAAATGGTAATCCAATGAAGGTTGAAGGCGCATAGGCGGGTAGTGTTGGGCGCGCTCACGGCTGTCGGTAATACGATCTTCTGGCAGCGGATGGGTTAGTAACATCGGTGGCGGTTTACTAGCGTAACGATATTCATCAGCGAGGCGGCCAAAAAACCTTGGCATGGCTTGGGCATCAAACCCCGCTTTGGCTAGCGTTGCAATACCAAATCGGTCAGCCTCTTTTTCATTACTGCGCGTATAGTTTATTTGGCTTTGCATACTGCCTGCGGTGGTGGCGGTAATGGCGGCAATGCCCACTTCAGGTGCCGCAATGGCCAGTAACAAAGAGCCCGCCAATGCGGCGATTGTTGCTGGTGAGCGTCTGGCTTGGTCTTCCATACTGCGTGCTAAATGGCGCTGCGTGACGTGGGCAATTTCGTGCGAAAGAACCGAAGCGAGTTCGCTTTCTGTTTGTGCATGCAAAAACAACCCAGAGTGCAACGCAACATAACCGCCAAAGAAGGCAAACGCATTGATGTTGCGATCGCGGATCATAAAAAAGGTGAACGGCGTTTTTACATCGTTGGCATTGGCAACCAATTTATGCCCTAGGCTATCGATGTACTCGTTGATCACCGGATCATTGACGATAGGCTGGCTGTTACGCAGCATGCGCATATAAGCATCACCATAAATAAGCTCTTGATCAATCGTCAAGGTCGAACCTGCTACTGTCCCAATGTCCGGTAGCTCTATGGTGTCGGCATAGCTCAAGGAAGGGGCGTTTATCGCCACAGTAATACAGAGGCAAAGTAAGGATCGAGCGCGTTTAAACTTCATATTTGTCAGTGATATTCCGTGATCTTCTTGTCTGTATGACATTGAATGTGTGAATTGGTTTCCAACTCAAAATAACGGCCAAAAATTGTAGAGAGAGAAGAGTAAGCCAGCCGGTGTTTGAGTATCGATAAACACTGGCATGCCAGTCAAAACTCGATACAATGGCAGGCCTATATTAAGCATTGAGCAGAAGAATGGAACCAAATATTCTGGATTTACGCCAGCAGCGTTGTCCGATGGCTTTATTACTTGCGAAGCGTCACACTGTTCAATTGGTTTTGGGTGAGGTATTAGACATTTGGCTTAACGACGTCAGCTCAGGACAGGATATAGAAAAATATTTGTCTGCTCATGGCTTTCGTTGCCAGTGGAACACGTCACCCGGCTATTTTTGGCTAAAAGTAATTAAGGAACTCGATTAAATGTTTGAAATGGTAACTCGTTGGTATCAAAGACGCTTTTCTGATCCTCATGCCGTTAGTCTGGTTGCTATTCTGTTTTTTGGTTTTGTAACGATATATTTCTTCGGCCATTTGATTGCGCCGCTGCTTGTGGCCATTGTGCTGGCGTATTTACTTGAGTGGCCAGTAATGCAATTGCGCCGTTTTGGGCTTCCTAGGTCCGTTTCCGTAATTTTGGTGATTTTGCTATTTGTCGGTTTGATGCTGCTGGCTATCTTTGGTTTAGTACCAACCATTTGGAAACAGGTTGGTAATTTAATCAATGACATTCCTAACATGTATGCAGGGTTGCAAAGCTTCATTTTGAGTATTCCTGAACGTTACCCTGAACTCGATAACTTACAGATTGTTGAGTCGGTGATAAGCAATGCGAAGAACCAGGCTTTAGGTATGGGGGAAAGTGTCGTTAAAGGGTCACTTGCTTCTCTTGTGAGTTTGGCCACCTTGGGTGTCTATCTCATTTTAGTGCCGTTGCTGGTCTTCTTTTTATTGAAAGATAAGAATGAAATGCTGCGAATGACCAGTGGGTTATTGCCACGTAACCGTAAACTCGCGGCTAAAGTATGGCAAGAGATGAACCAACAAATCTCAAACTACATCCGTGGAAAAGTGTTAGAAATACTGATTGTTGGTAGTATCAGTTACGTCACTTTCGCCATTCTTGATTTACGTTATTCGGTGTTGCTTGCTGTGGCTGTGGGTCTATCGGTTTTGATCCCTTATATTGGCGCGGCCGCTGTGACGGTGCCAGTTGCCATTGTTGGTCTCTTCCAGTGGGGCATGACTCCGCCGTTTTACACATTATTAATTGCTTATGGCATCATCCAAGCTTTGGATGGCAACGTATTGGTTCCCGTTCTATTTTCTGAAGCCGTTAATCTACATCCCGTTGCTATCATTGTCGCGGTGTTAGTCTTTGGTGGGCTATGGGGGTTTTGGGGCGTATTTTTTGCAATTCCTCTTGCCACTCTAGTAAAAGCAGTATGGCATGCTTTGCCCAGCACTGATGAACCTGTTGTTGAGGCTGAATCACCCTAAAATCACTGAATTATAAATAAAAAATAGAGAGTAAACAGAATCTCTAAGGAAGCCTAAACCGTAATCGTTTTGGGCTTTTTTTTTGCCAAATAGTAAATATTGATTAGACTGAACTAAGTGGATGTGTAAAAAAGCTATAGATTTTTTGTAACTTGGCGATAACTAACTATAACCACAAAAATGATAATTAATTTGGCATCAATGAGGGATACTTATGAAGTTTAGCCAAAAAATAGTTGCAGCTTCTTCTGCACTTCTGCTTGTTACCGTCTCGCTTATTTCTATTCAGCAACTGAGCATTGTTCGCTCGGAAATAGAATCCCTAGTTACAAAAAGTCTGAATGAAATGGAAGCAGGGGTTAAAAACACCATTGTTTCTGAAATGGAAAGCAAAAAATCCTTAGCTCAGTCAATGACTGAGGTGATTGAGCTTGATCCGCTCAACCGGGATTACGTTAAAAACATTCTTGAAAAACCGAAGTTGAAAAAAAGCTTTTTAGCCATAGGGTTAGGGTATGAATCCGATGGTAAAGTGGTGGAGAATGATGACGGTTGGGAGCCAAGCGCTGATTACGATCCTCGCAAGCGCCCTTGGTTTGTGGATGCTAAAGCATCGAAAAAACTTATCGTTACAGCGCCGTATGTCGATATTTCTACCAAAAATGTGATCATTTCTATTGGTACGCCTATTTACGATCAAGGTCGATTCTCTGGTGCCATGTTCTACGATATGGAATTGACGGGTTTAGCTGAATTGGTGAACTCTATTAATTTATTCGATGCGGGTTACCTCTTTATCGTTTCAGGTGACGGAGCGACGATTGCTCACCCTGATACCAAAAATAATGGTGAGAAGTTATCGACTTATTTACCGCAAGTGACTCTGAAAGAGGGGGACCAACAGATTGAAATTGATGGTACCCATTATCTCGTCAGCTTCACTCATATTCCAAGTGAGAACTGGTACATCGGTGCGATTGTTGATGAATCCATCGCCTTCAATGCGATTGGCGTATTACGCAATAGCTCTATTATCTATACGTTAATTGGGCTTGTGTTGAGTGTGATTGGCTTGACGCTACTGATTAAAGTGTTAATGCGTCCATTAGGTGTGCTCAATGAAGCGATTCAAGATGTCGCCTCAGGGCAGGGGGATTTAACCAAACGCTTGGATACCAATACGGACCAAGAGTTTGCTCAACTCGCATCAGGGTTTAATACCTTTACTGAGACGCTGCAAAAGCAGATCACGCAATCAAAAGCGATTGGTGAAGAGATCATGCGTGGTACCGAGCTCACGGTGCAAGGTGCTCATGAGTCAGCAGAAGCGATGCGCACCCAGTTACAAGAGTTAGAGCAACTAGCCACTGCAATGCATGAAATGGCAGTGACATCGACAGAAGTTGCCAATAATGCGCAAGGTGCAGCAGCAGCGGCGAAAGAAGCCGATGAAGCAACGCAAGATGGTTCCAGTGTGGTCAGTGAAACGACATTGTCGATCGACAATTTATCGGCCCGCATTGACCAAGCGGTGGAAGAGGTGAAAGGCCTAGAGTCCGCGACGGCGAATATTGAAACTATTTTGAAAGTGATTAATGACATTGCTGATCAAACTAACTTGCTTGCCTTAAACGCGGCGATTGAAGCGGCTCGAGCGGGTGAATCTGGCCGTGGTTTTGCCGTTGTTGCTGATGAAGTGCGTACACTAGCTCAGCGCACTCAGCAATCGACCACCGAAATTCGCAGTATGATTGAGCAATTACAAGCAGGGGCGAGTTCCGTCTCTTCGGCTATGAATGAAAGTAAAACGACGGCTGTTGATGCGGTGAATAAAGCGAAAACGGCAAATTCGGCATTGAACCGTATTCGTGATGCGATACAAGTGATTTCGGACATGAATATCCAAATTGCCTCTGCGGCAGAAGAGCAAAGCCTTGTGGCTGAAGAGATCAACACCAATACAGTGAAGATTAAAGATTTGTCGACGCAAGTGGCACAATCTGCTGAAGAAGCCAATATCGCAATGCAGGTTCAAACGGAAAACGTTCGTGAGCAAGATGCTCTGCTCAATAAGTTCATTGTGTAATTACACATCAACTTTTGATTAGCCGTGTTACAAAAATGCCAGTATTAAGAACTGGCATTTTTTATTTCAGTCGAGTTTTGATTATTGGGCGTTTAGATAATCAAGTACCACTTCATGGTGATCTTTGGTTTTGAATTTATCAAAAACCTGTTCAATGATACCTTGCTCGTTAATTAAAAAGCTAACCCGGTGTAGGCCATCATAAACTTTGCCCATGAATTGACACCCTTGTAAAAAATTTCTGACGAAAATCTTGACGTTTTTCAGAAAAGTCTTTCTTTAATAGTGGGTTAGATTAATGTTTTCTCTTACTCAACTACAAATATAGCACTTGTCATAATTTTTTGTAAATTTGGCTCTATTTACCGATTTACCAATTGAAGCCTGTCATAAAAACCTTAGGTAAGCTATGACGTGGAACCACTAGTATATACGACAGAATCGCTCGGTGATCACACGCTTGGTGATCACACCTGTAACTCACTTTTGGACAAAACCTTCTTAGGGTAATCACTTAAATTAGGAAAATACGTATAACTTTTGGTATTGGAAAGTGGCTTCGTGACGTGTCCAGCGATTAGTGCAGATCAATCCGGAGTGGGAAACCCATATGAGTTACCTATCGGTGAAAAGGTATAAAATTGCATGCTAACAATTTTTACCCAGCTTGCCTGAGTAACATTGTTCAGAAAGGCTGCCAGTTGGCAGCCTTGTTGTTTTCAGTTTTCTCTAGAACAGATCTATGCCAGAAGTGGCGTTGTTTCTAGATATTGCTCAACTTCATTGGCAATTTCGTCACAGCGAGCAATTCTAAGCTGGGTTTCCTGATCCAATTTTCTCAATACGAATTTGCTGCGCTGAATATCAATAGCGCCAAACAAGTCCACACGGTAAAGCAAGTAGCAAACCAGTGATATTCCGATAGCAGATAACGCCCCCACTAGCACTGCAGTCAGCATTCCAGCTATCGGCGTTAACAGAGGTACGCTGAGAATAAACGTCTCAATAACTTCTTCGGCTGCAACACCCACCACCACAATACCACCATTTGCAACTAGCTTTATAGCCTCATGAGCGGCCTCACGATAAGACAAACCCTCCTGTGGGAAAAGTAGGGTTTTGACCGCCTTGAGCAGGGAAAAGGCTTTGTTGCGTAATTCGATGGAACTAAATCAGAAACTTACGATCTGATCGGCTAAGTATGTTAATTACCCTAGCCTCATCCGAAACCTCGCTACAAAACAACGAATTGGAAACAGTACAACAAAGCCTTAATCAACCGTGGTTCACTCACTTTTTGGATTGATGAAGAAGCCATTCGCCAGTGGAAGCAGAGTAAACAAGATAAACGTGGTAGACCTCGTCAGTTCAGCGACTTAGCCATTACCACTGCGCTTATGGTGAAACGAGTTTTCTCAATGCCGTTGAGAGCATTGCAAGGGTTTATCGATTCTGTTTTTTCATTGGCTAACGTCCCTATAGTCTGTCCACATTACAGTTGTATCAGTCGAAGAGCTAAGCAAATCGAGGTTTCATTTAAACCAAAGACTAGAGGTGCAATACAACATCTATCTATTGATGCGACGGGTCTCAAGGTTTATGGCGAAGGTGAATGGAAGGTCAAGAAGCATGGTACTGACGGGAAGCGTAGAATCTGGAGAAAGTTGCATTTAGCGGTAGACACTGGCACTCACGAAATCGTCGCGGAAGAACTGAGTTTATCGACTGTTACCGATGCAGAAGCCCTTCCTAACTTGCTCAAGCAAACACGCCGAAGAATAATCGAGATATCTGGTGATGGCGCTTATGACACAAGGGATTGCCACGATGCCATACGGTTCAAGCGAGCTCTTCCACTCATCCCTCCAAGAGAAGGGGCAGCCTTCTGGGAGAATGGTCACCCTAGGAATTTAGCGGTAGGTTGCCAGAAGCTCTACGGCTCCAACAATAAGTGGAAAAAGCGGTACGGTTATCATAGACGCTCACTATCAGAGACAGCAATGTATCGAGTGAAGCAGTTGTTAGGTGGACGATTAAGTCTGAGAAACTACAATGCTCAGGTTGGTGAAACTTATGCCATGATTAAAGCACTGAACAAGCTTACAGGGCTTGGTATGCCTGAAACACAGTGTGTTGTATAAGAACTACTCAATTGAAGGTATTTTGGTTCTCTGACCGAATTACGCAACAAAGCCAGAATTAGGCAACAAATCCAAATGAGATAATCCTTATTTTAGCAAGTCATCATGTGATACAAGACTTATTGGAATACCCAGAGAGTTTAACTGATTAAGTAACGAGTCTTTATCACCAATGACTATAACTTTGAATTTACTTGGCTTATAACATTTTTTAATAAACTTGTTCAATTCAGACCTAGTTAAATACTCCATAAATTCAGATTGAACCATTTGAATTTTATTATCCAACCCTATAAGTTCATTATTATCAATATAATTATTGACGTTTATAATAGTATCGTCATCCAATCTAGAATATAACTCGTAATTTAATTTCAATAACTTAATTTCTCTATCACTTATACCATATGTACTATACTTATTTAATTCAGAGTTAATCTCATTGATAACCCTAGATACGAATTGATTTGAAACATTAGTAGATATTACAAAATAGGAAGATTTGAAAACATTCGAATACTTACTTTTGACTTTATAAGCAACATTACTATTGTCTCTCAACTGCAAATTTAGCCTGCTATTAAATTCACCAGAAAAAAACAGACTGGTTGCATTGTGTTTCTTGATATCATTTTTTGAAACAAAGCAATCACCTCCACTTACAAATGCTATTGTGCTTTGATTTGTTTTTTTATTGTCAACAAAAAATATATTCTGAGTTGAAAAATCACTTATTTTATGTTGGTGAACATTAGGACTTCTATTAGTTCCTTTACTATTTAGAAAATCAAGTTCATTTTTAATCAAATTTATTGGAATACTACTAGTTAGGGTTATCTTCAAACCACTAGAAAGGTAATTATGACGGTAAAATTTAGTTATATCATTTATTGTTATGCTTTTGATAGATTTAACTGAACCTTCCAAGCCATAGGCCTCAGGTAGCATTTGTTGATATAGTGTATTATCAACTATCCAGCGCACCTCTTTCCTATTTTTAATCAATTCATTAGTCAAGTTAACCTTATGAAATTCTAAATTTTCCCCTTCAAAATTATGATTAAACACCGAACTTTCTAAAATAGATAAAACGCTGCGTAGAAATTTATTTTGAAATGAAATTTTTATATTTGTACTATCATGATCAATATAAAAACTTACTCTTGAACCATATTTTTTAAGTTGTTCTTTCATACTCTCTCTAACGATCACAGATGCTGTTATAAAAGCTATTCCTTCTTTTCCTTTTGAAGCGCTTGAGTGCCCAGAAGGAATACTAAGCACCAAATGTGAAATACTAGAATCAGCCTCTTGACTACCAATAAATGCTGATCCTCTTTCAAAATCTATCTGGTATAATATCGCTTTGTCTACTTTAATGTTTAACTGCGGAGAGGGGATCAAAGAGCGATCAAAGTTATCTAATATTACTTTCTTTTTATCTGGTTCAAAAGCCTTATTTGATGAAATTATATTTTCATTGATTTTTTTTGAAAAACTAACATTACTTTGATGTGATTTGATAGGTTTAACAATAAGTGAAGCTTTATTTTTGTTAAATATATATTTATCGAAGACTAAGCCAATATCTTTTTTAGTCAACAATGTATATTGATTAATTTCATTGGTGAAATATCCTGGATTATTATAATATAGTTCATATTCTGATAACTTATAAACACGTTCTTTACTATTTTGTAAGGATAAAAGAATATCGAAAACTCTATTATTAACTGCTTCAAACAAATGAAAACCTTCAAACTTCCCCTTAATTGCTGCTGTGATAGAATTGTTAATTTTAAGCTTATTTTTTTCAATTACTCCTATGTATTTATCATCAAAAACGACGTATATATATAAATTACAGGCCTGTTTACCGCAACGATGAAACGAGCCTGACTCTAGTATAAAATCGCTAATACTATCCGGTAACCAGATTTTCTCATGCCTATCTAGTAGGTCTGCTAATATATCAATAGCTGGTCTATCTCTGTTCGATATAGTCGTTGTAGGCCAACTAAATACAAGAGTCTGGTGCTCGATTCCAGCTTCAAAATATATATTTTTATCATAATTTAAGCTAATATCAATATCAGAATATTCTAAATTTGATGGAGCTGACGGAAGCGAAGAAAAATACTTATCAATCCATAGTATTGTTTGATTAGTGTTAAAATTCCCGCCAATTGTTAGAATAGCATTAGTCGGTGAATACCACTTATCATAAAAAGATGCTACATCTTCGAGTGTGTATTTGGCTATATCATCTTCATATCCAAGGGTTGGCCAAGAATAAGGATGATCAACGGGGAATAAAATTTCCGACATTTTTTCCCAAACAACTTCATAAGGACGATTAATGATATTAAATGACTTTTCATTCCTAACAAATCGCTGTTGGCTTACAAGATTGTCTCTAGATAGTGAATCATCTAAGAACCCCATACGATCAGCTTCTAGCCAGAGTATTTTTTCAAGCTCGTTGGATGGGACTGACTGATAGAATCTGGTTCTGTCACGGTTTGTAGCACCGCCAAAACTCCCTCCTAACTCAGTAACCAAACTTGCATGTAGCCCTTTACCAGCATGCTTGCTACCTTGAAACATCATATGTTCAAGAAAATGAGCCAATCCAGTTTTTCCTACCTCTTCATGAGCTGAACCCACACGATATGTGACCTCCACATGAACCAATGGGCTTGAGTTATCTGGAGAAAGTATAACGGTAAGCCCATTGCTTAGATGGTATTTGGTATACGGTGGTGAGATCTGCTTAGGTTGTTCTTTTGTTTCCTCAACGAACACTATATCTTGGTTAAGTGTAAATGGAGACATACTACAGGCAAAAAGTTGCAACAACAAAAAAAAATAAAATACTGACCTAAAGAAATATCCTCGGAATATTTCTTTAAATAACTTTATACCAGAAACGTATTTATATCTTAGCATTGGATGTATGTATCTGATTTATTTTCCACACGTCATTAATTTTTATCCAAATTTCGGAAAAGAAAACCCGGCGTATTACAGAATCTATCGATCTAATCTCTCCAAGCCCTGTGACGTAGCACGTATTTCCTAGCAATAGGAATTCTAGATTAACATCTGTTGTATATACACTACTTTTGAACCATCGACCGTCTGAAACTTTTTTACTTATAGTAGAGTATCTGGCATCTCCACATTCTATACCAAATTCATTTACAGCTTTAAATGAAGGCATTTCAATAGCCTTTAATATCTCAACCTCTCCTCTAAGAAAGGAATTATGCCAATTACTTCTGATTTCACTTAGTTGTTTCATAATTTTGTCCAAATTTAGATTTATTTTTTGATATCTCTTCTGCAATTCGAGAAGCTGATAGGGCTTCGGCTAAAACAGAGAGAACTTTTTTAATATCCGAATCATTGTTTAAACTGGTAATTGACTCTCTTAATTCAGGATATATATGCATGTTATCACTCATTTCTTGTATTAGTTCGTAGATTTTTTTAATATTTATAGAAAATGATATTAATATTGAAGGTGACTTAGCTGTTTCTACATTATGCCAGAATCCATTTGGTAAATAAATAAACTCGCCTTCATTGATGGTTTTTTCCAATAATGGCTTGCCAGATGGCTTATTAAAAAGAAAACTCTTCTGATGCTTTGTTGGTTTGTGCACGGTAGGTTCGTATACGACCCAATTTTTCTCACCCAATACCTGATAAGCTATACCGTCTATACTGTCGAAGTGAAGACCAAAGCTTGGATTTTTATTAGTAGAATAATAAAGGTTGGCATTGACTTTCTCAAAAAAAACACTCTCTATTTTTTTACACAATTCGAAAATTTCCGGAAAAAAATGTTGACATCGATCTATTATCATCGTGTTACCGTCGCCCAATAACCTATTAATCATACGTATATTTAGTTGTGGAACGACTCCATTATGACCCTGAATTTTGTAATCTACAAAGCCTTTGAATCCCTTTGATAATGGTATTCCTTCACCACAGAACCTTATTCTTGGATAATCTAATAAATCACTTTCGAGCAAACGAAATAGCCTAGATCTTATAGTGCTTTTTAGTTCACATCCTATAATCTCTCCGAAATGGATAGAATCACGATTATTTGAAATAAAGTCCAAGTTAGTAATATTTATTTTCATAGAATTTCTACTTTTTAATAAGAATTAAATTTTTGTCCTCAAGCTGCTGTAAAAAATGATTATCGTGTGATACTACGATTATAAAGTAGTCATCACGCATTTCATTTAGTATGCTTGATAATATCGTGGATTTATGCATATCCATACCAGATGTTGGTTCGTCAAGAAAAACCTCAAAATCCGTTTTTATCAACAATAAAACGATCAAGAAACACTTAACTTGACCTGGCGAAAGTGAAAGCTCTTCATTAATATGCTGAAAATCGAATAGACGGTTTAATCTATATTTTCTATATTTTTCATTTTGTATGATTAATTCTAGATCAACGTCAATCAATCTGGACAACGTATCTCTAAGACCATCATTAAACAGTGAAGTTGCCTGCGGTAGATATAAAAATCCAGAGTCATCTTCTAATAGATTTTGCTCAAAACCTTTAGTTTTTCTATACATATTTCCATTAGAAGGTTCTAGTTCACCACAGATTGCCCTTAATAAAGTGGATTTTCCAATGCCATTCACTCCACCAATTACGTTGATCTTTTTAAATCTTAGCAAAAAATCTATTTCTCTAAATATATCATTATTTTCTAGAGAAACCGTAACACCTCGCCCTATGATCTCATCAAACTTTTCATTCTTTGATTTCATATAATCAAAACTAGTCGTAATGTCAGGAAATAGCTCATCAAGCATCATTGAACTTCTTTGTATCTGACGTATAGAAAATGCAATCAAATTTAGAGGTAGATATAACTGTGATAGAAATATCATTATTAGAACGTAGTTGGAAATATAGTGCTCAATTTGAGTACACAGAGCAAAAATCACCATACAAATAAATGAATATGTAGAAGAAAGTATAAACGTGTTTTTGCAAAGAGAATATTGAGATTCTAACCTGACGCTGACAAGCTTATCGTGTTTTTTCCTGAAGAGAGAGATATTACTTTGTGCGGATTTAAACGCAGTAATAATTCCAGCGTTGTTAATAGTATTAATGATTGAGTTTTCAATGTTTTTTTCTAGTTGAAACATTGATGAAACTAACTTTTTCCTTCTATTTGTTAGCAAAAGTGAAACCAAAATAAAAGCATTAGATAGAATGAAAAATGATAACGCTATGAATGAGTCGACAAGAAATGCAACCATCAAGCAAGTAAGAACTAGATCTAGATACGATCCTAGGCAAGAAAAGCAAGAAGCTCTTAATGTTGGCTCTATTTGTGCCAAGTAATTTTTTTTCCTTAAAAACGTAGCAGAATCTATTGAATTTTTCCTACGTAAGTTAAACGATAAAAAATTATTGTATGACCTATCCTGAATATCGTTTGACCATTTGTTAAACAAGTAGTCTTTACCTGAATTTATCACTGGTATGGCTAACCTACTAAAAATAAATATACAACTGATTAACCACAAGTTTTCATTAGCTTTATAATCTATAAATGATTTTATTATTACACCAAAAGATACAAACAAAATTGAAGATATTGACAATGATAACAAGTAGAGGAAAAGGTTAGTATTAAAACCACCTACATCTAATATTATACGTTTAATATTACTAACTAAATTCATAATAAACCTCATTCCCTATCTAAGAGCACAAAGATAGGGAATTTTTTAAAACTAGCAAGAATTACAACTAGAGTATGCACCACAACTAGTACAGTATTCATTATCTCCAGGTCTATCGACAAGCATCTCGATAAGCGTTGGAGTATTCACCACTTTTAGAACTTTAACTTCTTGTTCTAAAAATGTGACTCTTTCGTTACTATTAATTCTATGCGCAGCTGTAAAACTCTTTCTCAATTTATTTAAAGTATCTAGATTATATTTCTGTGGGTACTCTATGTACCACTTTTCTATTGTTTCTCTACCTAGATATTTTTCAATAATATTAAGTTGTTCTCTGAGGTCTTCACTTCTAGCTTCTTGCCAACTAATCCCTTTTGTTTGTACAACATTCATTTTATTTTTAAGTTCTGCCTTACTGCAAGGAACATGGTGTAATATCGCGCCAAACTGATCCACACAGAACTGGAAATAATCTTTCGTAAACAAAATAAAATTATGCCACATTAGATCAAGAATAAGTGTTTGATCGTCTATTTTTATATCAAAACATTCATTCTTACGACTCATAACACATAGATATAAAAATTTTTTTGTTTCCTCGAATATATCTAATACTTCATTCCTTTCAATAGAATATTGCTCACCGAATTTCGTGATCAAATCATCGTGTTGAAATAACATAATTTGGTCATAGTTAACATCTGAAATTAACTCTAATTTATCAAATTTTTGTTCTAGCTGCATATTATTCATAGTATTACTCCTGTACCATTGTGATATATAATTTCTTCAAATCGTCACTGTCTTCAAATTGCTCAAGCCCGCTGTTTAAAACTTCCATAGATTTGGTAAGATTACCTTGTCTCTTATACAATAGAGATAATTGAACATATGTATTTGAAAACCTGTCCTCCTTGGGCAAGGTTTGTTGGAGTGTTCTCAGTTTTTCATATTGATTTATTGCATCTGGAACCTTATTTAAAAACATTGGGTATAGAGAGTAGCTAAACGCTAAATCATACTGAGCCTGCCAATTATAAGGTTCACTTTCGATTACAAACTTTCTAATTTCTTCAGCTTTCAATGCGTATGCTCTTGCTTGACTAGTTCCTGATTGATAAGCGAGCTCGGAATACATATTTGCAGCAAGAAGGTGACTTTCAGGGCTAAGCTCTTCGTGGTTAAGCTTTGAATATTTATGAATTGACTTTACTAAATCGGCACGCGATGTGATTCTATCGGTGTAAAATGAAAGATCCGAGTTTTCTATCTTTCTAAAGTCAATACGTTCTTCAGACAACTCAGATGAAGATATTTTATTATCATTACTAGTCAATTCTGAATGCTTGGTATAATTTGTATTGTTAGTAATTTCCTTCAAATCCATCGGACTTTCAGTGTATATTTTATCATCACCACGATCTATCGTCGACACATTCACAGGCTCTTTAGTGTCTGCATAATTGTTATTATCAAGAATCGTTGACTCAATTTTTCTAAGATCATCTTGTATATTCAACACAAATGACCCTATTAAGATAGTAAATATAAAGTTGATAGCTGTACATAGCTTAAAATATTGAGACATTATTAGAAGATACCTTTCGTTATCGATGAAAACCATGCATGCGAGTTTTCATATTCAGACTTAAATTCTAAGGGAGTAGAGTATAATGGTGTTATGCCTTGATATATCGTGTCAAAACTGCCATCTGTATTGGGTTTGTAAACCTGAGATATAGAGATAGCGTAGTTTTTGTCGATTACACTAAAACAAGTATTAATTAATTTTTTATTTTTATATTCTAAATTTAATAATTTAGAAATAAAAGCACCGGAAAACATGGTTGCTTGGGAATGGGCTGAAAATGCCGACTTTGGCATTGGTGTTGCTGAACAAGAATCGCCAATAATATATAGATCTCGATGTACAGTAGACTCCATTGTATTTGAATCAATTGTCGCCCATTTCCCATCATTACATAACCCGCTCTTGACTAAGAAGTCTGGAGCTTGTTGGTCTGGTATATAGTTAAGAAGATCAAAGTTGATTTCATGCCCATTTTCTGTCTTTAACTGCTTTGTAGAAAAATCAATACTTTCAATATCGCCACCTTCTTCTTTTGTGATCATCGAAATAATAGGTTCTTTATCATTATACAATCGTTTCCACGCCAACCTAAACTGAGCATTTTTAGAAAAATTTTTCTCACCACCTAAAATCACGATTTTATGACGCAAATCATTTTTCTTAATATATGAAGCTATTTGACTCGCTCGTTCATATGGACCTGGTGGGCAGCGGTACTTTCCGTTTGGTACGCGAATAACAATAATCGATTTTTTATTAAGCTTAAACAATTGTTCCCTTAGGTCTTGGAAACTTTTCTCACCTGACCAAGCGTGTGGAAGTAGGTCTTTAATGCTATTTACGTTTGACTTTAGGTTCTCATAGTTGAAATCGATTCCAGCAGATATAAGACAACTGTCATAGGTTACCAATTCACCATTATCAAGGTAAATTTTTTTGTTAAGTCCATCAACTTTATCAACTGCAGCAGTAATCTTTCCATCAAAATCGAGTTCAAATGAAAGGTCAGAGTAGTTCATTTCACCGATGAGTGCCTCATTACTCTTGAAGCAGCAAAAATACTTTTGGCTCTTGTCAATTAAAGTGATACTAATATATTTATTGAATTGCCTTAAAAATTTATACGCAGCCATGCCACCGACCCCACATCCTATAATAACTAACTTGTGTTTTTCAGAAATAGGGTTAGCTCTTATTTTTGATATATAAGTGTACGCAGCCATTAGCTGTAAAAAACATCTTCGATTCATTTTGATAGATAGTCTAATAATAAACTCAATTCATCTTCAGATAGAGAAAGCAAATTTATTCTCATAGCATCAGGCATATATCTGTCTTCGTATATAAAGTTCGTAATAGTTCTTACAAGATAACCCCTTCCTTGAATTTGTATATTTATGCTATTTTCACTCCCATTATGACAACTCTTGCATTTTATTTCATATATTTCCTTGCCATATGTATTTTCATATCTTTTTTTATGTATTACTGAAGACGACCTATCCCCAAAGAACACGGACAATAGCTTTATTTCTTCCTCATTGAGTCCTTGTGTTATTCTACCCATAATAGACTCAGTTTCATTTATTTTAAAATGATGCAATCTTCTTTCAATATATGCAGGAGACTGTGAGTCAAGGTTAGGTATATATGATTGTGATTGATGACATACATCGCAACTGTAAGCCAATGCAATAATACCTAGCTCTTTAATCATTGTTTTTTATATATTCGTATACTTCAAAAATAGATTCTCGATACCTGTAGTCATTGCCTTGCGTTCTATGTCCTTTATATTTAGAAATGTAACTTTTAAGGAACTTCTCATTTTCCCATAAAATCATATGCTTAAATGGTTGTTTCTTATTTTCTCTTTCAGGGATAAACCAGTAACTTTCTACAATTCCATACTCGCTATTTCTTTTTTTTGCATCGGAAATTCTATTTAAAAAATAATCATACTTGTCAGGGTGAACATATATGGAAATTATACTAGCAATTTTATTCTCACTAGAGTACGCAGGAGAAACACTAAAAACCACGGTTAATAGTAATATTAATTTTTTCATTTTATAACATCCATCAATCTATCTAGAAAATATCTATGGGTAAACTTGGATTTAGTGTCTGTCCCTCCTAGGATTACCACTAGTAAATCTAATTGCTTTGAATAAATAATATACTGGGAATGTACAGATGCTACGTATATTGTATCTTTTGGCATTTGATCACCAAGGTGCAACTTACTGTATCTATCGTTGCCATTGAGTGAAAAGCCAATTGATCTAGGTATCGCTCCCCTGAGTACTTGAGTCGGTTTAGTGCTTTCTTTCCACCATCTCTTATCAATTATATCTTGAGTATTTCCTTGACTTAGATTTCTAATTCCATCGGCAAAGTTCAACCAGTCTCGTACTGTCATATAAGTAAAGTTAGAAATTAAATAGTTTCCTTGGCTGTCTTTGTCGATGTGAACACTCGAAACCCCTAGCTTGTTAAGCTTAGTGTTTAGATAACCAAGTAGATCTTTGTTGTTTGAACGTAGCGTTTCTACTAAATATTGAGTTAAGAGTTGCTTATCACATGATGAATAGTTCCATGACTCTCCAGGCTCTGTTTTCCATGATTTTGAATTAGAGTCTTGGGTTCCCAATATTGATGAGAATTTTTTTGTCGTCTCTAAGTTATTTTGGCTTTTAAACGGATTTGCTAAGCCTTTATTTACACAATAATCATGAGCCCCATTTTCGTTGGCTATCATCTTGAAAACATCAAAATCATCACTTTGAAGTGCTTCATTCCACTCTAATCCAGATGTCATTCTTGCGAGATTTTCAATGGTAATTTCATTTCTTTCATCTCTAGACCATTCGTCAAACAAATTATTCCTGTTTATATCTACATAATTATCTTTTATCATAGAACCCAAAAGAATATTTATTAACGCATCTGAAAAAGCATACCCTGCGTAAAGAGAATCATAACTAAGTTTCTCTGATTTTTTTAATCCAATTATTTTTCCTTTGTGTTTTACGTAGATAAGACGCATATTCTTTAGTGCTGATGGGTCATCTTCATAAAACTCATCTTCAATTAGATTTTGAATAGTTGCAGAAAGATGGTCAGGCCTAAGCGGATTTCTAGCTATACATCCGTTTCTTCCAAAAGAGAAATTAATTACTTCATTTTTTGATCGTACTTCCACTGCTCTTTTATGTTCTGAATGCATGATTTCGTAATCAGGAAAACTAAATAGATCTTCTTGAATAATATCTGACAAGTTTCGCTCAGCTAAGAATAGTTCATTACAAAGTATCTTTCCAAACATGTATAGGTTGTCTTTACTTTGGGCGCTTGTGGTCATTGAATAGAAGGACAATACTATTGTTATAATTGTTACTTTAATAATTTGGTTGACAGACTTTACTTGCACTTTTCCTCCTAGAAAAGCTTAGGCTCATTAGTCATGTAATAAAAATAATTATCACTATTATTGGCATTAAGCTTAATGATATCGATAACTAACAAAAATGCAACTATGAGATTGCAAAAAAACATCAATTAACAAACTTTAGCTACGTAAGTGAGAAGTCCCTGCCAATTTGTAGTGGTCAACTAAAATTGGCCACGGTTTTAGAGTTTTCCCAATATAATCGTTCTGATTCATTGGGAGTTAGACCACCGTTATACTGATGTGGCCTGAGTTGGCAGTAATACCCGATAATGTAGCGGGTGATCTCTTGTTGAGCCTCAGCGAAGCTACGATAACCCACAGTTGGCACCCATTCCGTCTTCAGACTTCTAAAGAAGCGCTCTATCGGCGCATTATCCCAACAGTTTCCTCGGCGAGATAAACTCTGTTTTATTTGAAAACGCCACAGCAATTGACGGTATTTACGGCTAGTATAATGACTGCCTTGATCGCTATGGAACATAACACCTTTAGGCTTACCACGAGACTCATAAGCCATCGAAAGAGCTTTGCCTGTTAGCTTAGAATCAGGTGATAGAGACATTGACCAACCGATCACTTTGCGGGCAAAAAGATCGATAACGACCGCTAAATACATCCACCGATTACCTGTCCAAATATACGTAACATCGCCAGCCCAGACTTCATTTGGAGCCGTAACAGCAAATTGACGACTTAAGTGATTTGGAACGTCAATATGTTCTTGTGAAGCCTTTCTGTAACGATGCTTTGGTTCTTGGCAGCTCACTAAACCAAGAGTTCTCATTAGCTTTGTTGCTCGGTATCGGCTCAGCTTTACACCCTGATTTGTGACTATATCTGCAATGGTTCTCGCTCCCGCAGAGCCATTGCTTGCGGCGTGAGCCTCGCTAATCAAGCTGCGCAGTTTTATTGTTTCCGCATTAATTAACGCTGGGCGTTTAAGCCAATAGTTATAACTGCTTCGATGAACATTGAAGATTTCGCATAATATTTTTACGCTGTGGCTCTGCTTGAGTTTCTTGATTATCAAGAATTGTTCAGTGAGTCCGACATCAAGAGAGCCGTGGCTTTTTTTAGTATTTCATTATGCTCTTCAAGGCGAGCCAGCTTCTTTTTCAATTCCCGAATTTCTATTTGCTCAGGGGTCATAGGTGAAGCTTTCGGTGTTTTCCCTTGGCGTTCTTCTCTAAGCTGGCGAACCCATTTATCCATCGTGGACTTGCCCACATTCATGGCTTGGGCTGCTTCCGTCACTGAGTAATTTTGGTCTAAGACTAGCTGCGCTGCTTCTAACTTAAATTCTGCGCTAAATAGTCGTCTTGTACGTTTTGTCATAATGTCACCTGTTAACTTATGAGGTGATGATATCACCTCTAACTAAGTGACCAAATTCACTATGCCACTACATATGGAGTGTGACCTTTAGAGCGGATTAACGTTGGTTAGCTAATGTAAGCCTGTATGTATTGATTGTTTTGGATTGTTTCTAGTGAATAGAACCGATCTACCATCAAATAAGGCTGAGATGGACTTCTGATTATTTCATTGGCTTGAAAAACGGGTTGTAACAGAGACAGTTCTAAGTTCCAGTGACTTTTTAAATCTGTTTGGGATTCATACCATGCTTCTGAAATTATATTTAATCCCTCAAGTCTCTCATCAACGAACTTCTTTCTATCCTCAGTGGAGCAGCAGTCTAGAAAGTAGCGAACGATAGCATAATCTAAAGCAGATGCTTTTGTTTCAAATAAGTAAACATCGTCTTTGTTTGATATGTCAAACTTCCAATCAAACCAAATGTGGTATGCAGCTTTCCACGCAACCCTCTGATGCTCAATACTTGCGTCGTTGGCAAATGCTGTGAGGCATTTCGCAACGATTTTTCTGCATGGGTCGTTGAATTCAATACTGCGTAAGCCTATAGAACCTAAGTATTGAGTGATGGCATCAGAGTTCTTGCTCTTTGCTAGTGCTGAGCCAAGTAAATCTTGAATGTTGGGATATCTGGATGGGTATCTGGCCACAATATTCAAAACATGAGAGAAAAATTCTGAGCTTGCGGTTTTCTCTAGTAGAGAGGTAAAACTACAATCTTGATCTTGAGAAAAAGATTGCTCTTTGTGTTGAGAGAGAAGTGATGCGTAACAGCAAAATAGTAATGAATGGGACTCGGTTGAATGGGCTATATCAAGTGTTACATCAACACCTGCATGTGACATAAGCCCCCAAATCAAAGGTATATCTTTTTTATCTTCCAAACACTCTATAAGCTTTTCCTTTGAATGAACATAAAGAATAGCAAGTGCGTTAGAAAGAAGGTAGTTGATGGAATGTTTGAAATAAGGGGCACTGTGAAATGTCTTTTCATGCACTTTGGCCCAATCACCACAGTTACCTAAACTCTGGAACTCCAAAATTAGTTTTTTTCTATGGTAATCGGAGATAAATGGTTCTTGAATATCACTTTTTAGTGACTGAATGATGTTCACTGAATCTTGAATCAGAGGTGCAATCTGTTTGGAGGTGCATAGTATGTTTCGCCAAAAACACATAGGGCTAGATATTTTTTCAATTAGGAAAAAATATGATTCTAGCTTGTTTTTGGCTCGATTTTCATAGTTCAAAACAGAATCTGTCAACCACTTAATGAAGTCATTAGATGCTTGAGTTCTGACTTTATGTTGATGCCGACCTCTGCATAGCTCTCTTAAACCTAAGGGACACTCTGCTGCATTGAATTTATCGTATAAGTCGTAAGTATCGTTACTTTCAGCAATTAAAACATCACTTAGATAATTGTCGTATTCAATCATAATTTATCCGTGCTGCTCCAAATAAAACACTCTTCGGCCTCTAGGGACAACCAGAGCTCTTCAAACGCATCGGCAATCATTTGCCCATCGCTTACTTTTTGGAGAATATGATGTTCTTTGCCTAAGCTATTTACCGATGTGCCTAGGGACCAAGCTACAGGGCCATGCTCGTGGTTTGGAAAAATTATAAACCTATCATGGAATCGCCAACCAAACTCAGCATACGGTGTTCGTACTTGCAAATTAATACTACTTATAGTTTCTTTTGGTAGTTCATTAAAAAACTGATGCATGACTTTAGACTTGCTTTGTTGCTCTTTCTTTTGTGTACACACATCGGTGCTACAAATTGGGCATTTGGGAGAATCGGAGGACTCTTTTACCGATGATATAGCTCTCATAGGGGCATTTGAGCACTGGTTAAAGAATAAAGTATTAATAATATCCCATTCATCTAAGTAAGGGTCCCACAACCAGACACCTTCTGAACCATAGCTATTAATCAGGAATCGAATATCTTGTAATGCTCGATGTTGTTCTTGTAACTTGTTTATACCTTTGGGGTTATATTGGACAAATTCTTTTCTTCGTAGTAATTCTTTTTGCTCCGCTTGATAAAGCCTCCGATCTAACCATTTCGATTTTTTTGTTTTCTCACCAACCAAGTTTTTGTTAGTTGTATGAACAGGGATTTCGATAGGTTTGATACTGTCTTTTTGGGGGATTACCCTCGGATAGTTATTAGCCATTCTCATATCAAACATTGTTGAGCGAATAAATGATGACCAATGAGTGGCAAGTAGAATTACATTATATTCTGAGTCCCAGACAGTTACTTTGTGAGGAGTTTCGTGTTTGAAAGGTATGATACTTTCTGAGTTCTTTTCATTTTTGTTATCGATAAAGTAGCTATCTATCGTTTTATCACGGCCTTTTTGCTCCGCTACAATAGTCAAAGCTCTAGGCGCAATATTGTCATGCCAAAAAAGGCTTACCTTTATATCTTCGCTGCCTTGTAATCCCTGAACATTGCCCTGAATGCTTGTGACGGGTATCTGAATGATGATATTCCCTAATTTGTCCGACAATGTTGCAATTTTAATAGGGATAAATTTTTGAATTTTCTCAGATAACGTCTGTATTAATACAGGGTTGCTAACTAAGGGAATTAGTGCGTCTTTTGATTCATTTTTTAGTTCAATCAAGTAAGAGCCACTGTTGAAGTTATTTTTTATTATTGAGTTAAAAGGAATTGCTTCAAATGAATCAGCCGTAACAAACGTTGCTGGTGAATAACTATACTCTTCGGTAGGTACTGAATCCCCACAGCTATCCCAGCACCTTGATGTTAACACTCCCTCAACTACACTTTCAGCTTGCTCAATGGGAAGTAAATAACGCTTTATTCCGATGGACCAGCCTTTTAGTGTAGGCAGCTTTAGTTCCTTTCGAACACCTATATATGAAGGGGTGTTAAAGGTTGGTTCTTTTCGATCCTCTGCAACTAGAATTGTATAAAGGTTTATGGGGGAAGCACCTTTGTGAGTGATAGCAAAAACTTCTGTAACTTCCAAGCAATTATAGTTACCTAAAACTCCTTGTTTCAAAAGCTTTGCTAGCTCGTTAGTTGATGAACTGTCGAACATTTTATCTCGCATATCTAAGAAAATTGCATACGGATTATGATTGTTTCACACATATGCAATCAGATTAAAGGCTTGTTAGCCGAAATTGTGTTTAAAACCCGGTTAAATCCTTCATATTCAAGAAAAAGCCCTAGCAGATGATAACTGCTAGGGCTTTCACATTTATGCGAGCTTAGAATCGTTTACAGGCTGTTTTCGTTTTTAAGCGGTTTCTTGATTGACTAGGGCTTCATTCAACTCACAAACCACATCAAACTCAATGCAGTGATAAAGGCTGGTCTGAATCTTTCACCATAGGTCAGGGTGAATGTACGACTGGTAGCTAAAGAACTTTAGGCTATCTTTAAGCGTAAGGCTGCGCTCGCCCAGAAACAGACCTCAGCACTAGTCTTCCAAAGCCCCCCTAAGATAACTTTTGGTATGGCAACACAGATGAACAAGGTATAAACGACTTTCTACTCTAACGAAGAATGGGGCAAAAATGCGTCAGATAAACGCATTGGGACAATGGCGTGAAAACATTAAACCAGAAGAAACATTTGAAGCAATGCTTAATGTAGAGTATCCATTTTCTATCTTTTGGCGGTATTACTACTTGAACGATTCTTTCCTTGTGGGTAAATATCCTCAACTAAGAGTTGGATTTTAAATGACGGGGTGAGTATTGGCTCCTACTTTACCATTGGCATGTTTGCAAGCGACACTCTTGCAAAATTAGGCACTAAAGTTTGTGCAACAGCTTGTTGCACAAATTATTCTTATAACGGTTTCTTGTATTCTAAACACGTCTTGGGGCAGAAATGAGCTTACCAACATTGTCCTATTTGATCCCAATCAGAAAAAAACACTGCTCCTATAAGAACTATGCTTTCTTTCAGTTCACCCACGTAATCTTAGATATTAACTATTAAGGTAGGTGACACTTTTAAGGACTTATAACAAACCATACTGTCCTCCTACAAATGCAATTGATGCTTTAGTACTTTTAGCTCAATTACTGGCCGTTTCGTGTATAAACATCAATGTCAGAACGCCATGGTACTGAAGCCGAAATAGTTTTTTCCAATGTATACCCATTAGTTACCAAGTGTTCGGTCATTAGCGGCTTTAGGAAAATACCCATAGCTAAAGAAAGTGAAACAGCAATGATAGGCATGTATACGCCTATCACCTTTCTCATGTGCCGTGAAAGCTTCATTCTTGTCTTAAAAAATAATGAATACGTGCCTACGATAACAATACTTAGAATCCAAAATAGGATGGGGGAAATAGCAAAAAAATAGCTTAACTCTATGGTTTTACTACTAAGTTTATAAACATTAAAAATGTCTTCTAAACTCAAGTAAAGTGCAAAGGGCAAACCAATTAAACTCACTAATGCACCGTATGAATATATAAGTTTATTAGCTACTTGTGGCATTTTTCAATCCTTCAACGATAGCATCTTCAATTTTAAATGATTCCCAAATTTCATTTATTGCCCAATCAACACCAACCCACAGTACAACACCTGCTAATATCGGTAGAGCAATACCCAAACCTACAGTTAAGCTAACCACATAATGTAGTGGTCAACTAAAATTGGCCACGGTTTTAGAGTTTTCCCAATATAATCGTTCTGATTCATTGGGAGTTAGACCACCGTTATACTGATGTGGCCTGAGTTGGCAGTAATACCCGATAATGTAGCGGGTGATCTCTTGTTGAGCCTCAGCGAAGCTACGATAACCCACAGTTGGCACCCATTCCGTCTTCAGACTTCTAAAGAAGCGCTCTATCGGCGCATTATCCCAACAGTTTCCTCGGCGAGATAAACTCTGTTTTATTTGAAAACGCCACAGCAATTGACGGTATTTACGGCTAGTATAATGACTGCCTTGATCGCTATGGAACATAACACCTTTAGGCTTACCACGAGACTCATAAGCCATCGAAAGAGCTTTGCCTGTTAGCTTAGAATCAGGTGATAGAGACATTGACCAACCGATCACTTTGCGGGCAAAAAGATCGATAACGACCGCTAAATACATCCACCGATTACCTGTCCAAATATACGTAACATCGCCAGCCCAGACTTCATTTGGAGCCGTAACAGCAAATTGACGACTTAAGTGATTTGGAACGTCAATATGTTCTTGTGAAGCCTTTCTGTAACGATGCTTTGGTTCTTGGCAGCTCACTAAACCAAGAGTTCTCATTAGCTTTGTTGCTCGGTATCGGCTCAGCTTTACACCCTGATTTGTGACTATATCTGCAATGGTTCTCGCTCCCGCAGAGCCATTGCTTGCGGCGTGAGCCTCGCTAATCAAGCTGCGCAGTTTTATTGTTTCCGCATTAATTAACGCTGGGCGTTTAAGCCAATAGTTATAACTGCTTCGATGAACATTGAAGATTTCGCATAATATTTTTACGCTGTGGCTCTGCTTGAGTTTCTTGATTATCAAGAATTGTTCAGTGAGTCCGACATCAAGAGAGCCGTGGCTTTTTTTAGTATTTCATTATGCTCTTCAAGGCGAGCCAGCTTCTTTTTCAATTCCCGAATTTCTATTTGCTCAGGGGTCATAGGTGAAGCTTTCGGTGTTTTCCCTTGGCGTTCTTCTCTAAGCTGGCGAACCCATTTATCCATCGTGGACTTGCCCACATTCATGGCTTGGGCTGCTTCCGTCACTGAGTAATTTTGGTCTAAGACTAGCTGCGCTGCTTCTAACTTAAATTCTGCGCTAAATAGTCGTCTTGTACGTTTTGTCATAATGTCACCTGTTAACTTATGAGGTGATGATATCACCTCTAACTAAGTGACCAAATTCACTATGCCACTACATAAGCACTAGTAGAAAGAACGGTCATAGCTTTGAAAAAATCACTGCCAACATGCCCAAACCAATCAACTAAATGATAATCATCATTAAATATTAATTCGTTTGTGTTTATTCCGGCGGAGATAATCATGCTTAACACCGCTCCTTTTTTAAAGCCATTCACAGTATCTTTTGCTAAAACACCTAATTGCTTTACCGTTGGATTAGATATTGGATATGGATGGTTTTTCTTTATATTTAAACCATTAACAACTGCATAGTGCATTTTTTTATCATTCCAAAGGCTGGATATGATGATTTTTTCCTTGCCTTTAACATCTAAGTATTGTTTGACGGTCACCCCTAAACCACCCAGAGCTTTTGTTACTTTTGTAGCAGCAACAAGGCCAACACCGATATCAAATTTAGAATGAATCTCTTCTAACAATTTCAATGTTTCAGTGCCAATAGTTTCACCATCTGTATTTTTTTGCTGCCAAATGTTTATCGCGCATTTAGCTGCATCATCGACAGTGAAAATACAAACCTGTGTATGTCGTTTCTCTAAATAGGCTTTTAAATCTTCCTTTAGGTCTTTATTCCATTCTTTCTCTGTAAGATCATAAGCAGCTTGAGCTTGTCGAGCTAATTGATCCGCTCGTTGCGCGGCGTAACGCTCTTTATTGGCTTGTACATATTTCCAATTCTTTTCACGCTGTGCAAGGTTTTGCCTACTTTGTGCTTCTAGCCTTTCTTTCATCGTCATTTTAGGCAGTTCAGGTTCAAGCATTGGTTGCATACTTGGAATTGCAGCTCCCGATGATCTGAAATTGTTAGCTTCAGCAACATTAAGTGCGGCACTACTTCTATCCCATTCTCTTTGGTTATAGCAGGATGCGCAATTGCAGGTTTCAGGGTCTTTCCAAAATGGACAACAATAAGAACGCTGTTCGTCAAACATAGGGATGATGTACCATCATTATTTAGGATTGCCTATGATAACCCAAAAAAATCACAGGCAAAAACTTGCCCAGCATCTTATTGCACAATTAAAATTTAAGTTTTAGCTAAGTAACCGACTGATATATAATACTTTTATACATAATTCATTGCAGACCAAACAAAGTAGAAACTCCACCCCCATTATCGGTCAAAAACTACACAAACGCGGATATCACTCGCTGCTTAAAGCGCCCTAAATGTAACTCATCAAAGGGCTCATTTGAGCCATCAACTGACGTTCCATTTTTAATTGAAGAGTTCCAATCCAGAGTGGGGACGATTATGTCATCCTGTTCAGAAGTGGCCGATTGCAGTGGGCGGATATTCGAACCGTCGATGTGGAAAGCTTCATTTTGACCCATTTTCGCAAACAAACAGGTTTCGGGTATATCTTGCTCAATGCGTTCGGAATATTCAATAAGGCTTTGCTCTGCAAAAGTGAACAGCCAAGCCTCTTGGTTCGGCTCATCGTTCACTCTCAAAATACGGCCAAGTACTTGCCTAAAGTACAATTCGGTTTTCACTGAGCTGATATGGCAACAAACTTGCAATCTTGGGATATCTGTCCCCTCACTAATCATACCGACACTGACAATCCACTCGGTATTACCATGACGGTAAGCCTTAATTTGAGACAGCGGCTCATCATGACGATAGGTAACAATCGCAGCCGATTGATGAAACTGAGTCACTAATATTTTTTGGATTTTCTTTGCATGTTGTACCGACGCCGCCACAACCAACCCTCCGGCATTGGGCGATTCCAGACGAATACTCGCCAGTTTGTTACACCCCAAACCAAGGAGATATTCCATCGCTTCATCATTATGGATGATGCTCTGGTATGACGTTTTTGTCTGTTTCAGTAACTCTAATATAGAAGAAAACGATTGAACCTCTTTGCTACCAGTAATGGTGAGATGTTCGTTATCCACCAAAACAATTTTTGGTGAACGGCACACTCTGTCTTCAATCGCCTGTTTCAAGCTGTATTGATAATCGACGAGCAGTTGGCCATCAGGGTCACTGTATTCCGCCATCACAATCGGTAAGGAATCCGAGCGCCATGGCGTTCCAGATAGCGCTAACGTATAAGTGGCGAGTCCTTGAACTTTGGAGAGTATTTGCTGCCCCCATGCATTCGCGCCTTCCATTTCAGATCCTGAGCAATGATGGATTTCATCAAATACGACAAACACTCGGTATTTAGTCAGGATCCGCCAAAATTCATCATTTAAAAATTGAATGGATTGATAGGTCAGTGATTGCCCAATGGAGCCTAAGCCTCCATTGAACGTACAATGTAATGTCTTGGAGAAGGTTCTTTTTATACTGTCGGCCACACTGAGCGTAGGGGAGAAGCACAACACTAAGTCAATTAAGTTGCTCGCCAATAAGCGTTTAGCAATTTCGGCGGCGAGGATAGTTTTACCGGCCCCTGGGGTTGCTTGACAGAAAAAATGAGACTGTTCGCCTTGATACTTTGTTAACGCTCTCATTGCACAGTCTCTTTGCCAATCTCTTAACATCGAGCGCATCCCTCTGATAACGACGTTAGTACATTGGTTAATACATTGATTTTACCCAATAATAATGCAGAACGTTCTCTCGCTATCTTAAGCAGTGGTGTGATTTGAGTACTCAATTCAGGAAAACGTTGACTCAACGACTGATATTCTTCTATTTCACCGAGAATAATTTCCAACTCACCCTGATGTTCACCACGCTCTGTCATCAAGACCGAGTATCCATCCATGGTTGAAGTCGACGGTTGGGAAATCCGAACCTTAGGCGATGAGCTTTCTCGGCTGATTATATCGAGTCCTCGAAAGAGTTCGGTTTGGAAATACTTTTTTTGCCTTCCGATCCCTTCACAACTCAGCCAGCCTTTTTTCTCAAGCACTAAAATTTGACGATAAATGAATTTACGTGCTTCTTCAGGATCGGGATCAACACCTTCAAGCAACAGCAATGCATCCCGAATTTCCACAACCGAAAAATTATCCATCTGTTTTTCAATCAACAGTTGATGCATAAACGCATTCATTTTTTGAGAACGATTCATTGACTATTCTAAAACCATAAAACTAAGGATTGCTTAGTATACATAAATCAGTAAAACTAAGAAAATCTTAGTTACATTGAGCCTAGAGATATGAATCCTAAGTGTCGTTCGACAACCCAATCCCAATACGCCTCAAAGAAGCGCGTAAAAAAGCCAAGCTCTCACAAAAAATGTTGGGAGTTCGCATAGGTATGGATGAAAGTTCAGCTAGTCCTAGGATGAATCAATACGAAAAGGGAAAACACACACCTGACGTCCACACGCTTAAGCTGATTGCTGATGAGCTTGGGGTACCACTAAGTTATTTTTTCTGTGAGGATGATATTTCAGCTGAGCTCGTTTGCTTGATCTCAAAAATGAGTAAAGATGAAAAGGTACAGCTAGCCTTAGAAATAAGTAAGCACTTAAACACTATATGAGCGCTTAATATTCTGCTTGACCACGCAGCCATACGGGAAAATTGATATTTGGACAATCATATGTAAATACAAATGATTTTTTGATCGCCACTCTAGGTCTTTCATTGTTCAGAAAGAATGTAAGCAAACAATTATGCAGGAGTTGAAGTACTGCGGTATAGATGAAGCAACACTCTTTCCTGAGCTTGATTATCAAGCATAATATATAAAGAGTATTAACCTAACTGGTTAAAATAGTTATGGTGGCCTCTAATTCTCCTCTATTTTCGGCTTCACGTATCACTTAGCCGAATAGGTTACTCTGCCGTAAGTGATGAGAGTCAGGTCTCAACCTTTGCGCGTGTCCATTAAAATCATTTTAGAAAAAGCCCGTGACTACCAAGCCGATTTCTACAAGGCGTCGCTAATTATGGGGCAAAAAAGCGTGGAATCGTATGTGCAAAGGTGGTGTTAATGCGGTAACTCACGACCAAAAGCTATTACGTACTTCACCGCCTCTCTCAGTACAAGTTCATTAAAGTTGATCGATAGGCCTGCATCGGTCAATACAATTATTAAAGGTATGTCATCGTCCACCAAGTCGTTCATTAAATGCCAATCGATTTCTGCGGAATCGGTTCGCATCAAAGCTTGACTCATCATATCAAGAAGCTCGACTAAACATTTGTCACTATCGAGTTTTGCTCGATGGATTGGGCTAGAAGTAAGGTCTTTGTATTCATACCATTAGGGTAGTGACTTTTGAATATCAGTAAGTATGAGATTCGACTGATATATTGTGACAACTGATATATTGTGACCTTTAACAAACTTCAGGACAAATCAGTGTCAGTAACTTTGCTAAGTTAGCACTTTACGGATTACCTTCGGTATAGCAAAACATCTAATCGGCAGGCCGAAATCAATTATCCACTACACTGGCAAATTGGGTGGATGGGAGGTTTTATGGCCGAGAAACAACGCAGAGCTATCTTGTACCGTGCCGCTCGTAACCGACGAAACGGTTTGCATCTTAAAAGTGACGATCACCTTGAGCGTAGTGTTAAGGAATCGCGGCAGTGGCGAGAATCCATTGAATTGAAATCATCTAGAACCTAAACCAAACAAACTTAAGTACTACTGATTAATCTAACACTATAAGCGGGGATAAAATGCATGACTGACCCATACTTAAACTTATTGCCGACATTAGAAGAATTCGAACTGCCAGACGTTCCCTGGAAAGTTGTTGCCCTATCATCGTTACCGAAAGCTACTCTTTCAGCATTCGATTCATTTATGAGCGGAGCTAGCGTTCCTCATAGAGTATTCGTTTATAGTCATGACTACGCACGTTTTTGCATGCTAGTTCGCCGTGGGGATATAACGTTATCTTAGGGTTCGAGTTAATTCATGCGGTGTCTAGCAGCTTATGTATACCATCATCGGTTGAGCCGAACCGGCCTGAATAAAAGATGGGCAAAAACGTGTTTAGTGAAAATTGAGGGACGTCAGACAAACTAGGCTTGCTATGAGAACATGTCCACCTGAAACTCAGCTTTCTTGTTATGCAGTCCCCTAGCTTCCAACCAAGAGTAAAATCTACTTCTAGAAATCGATACACCACGTTCGTTTAGTTGTTTAAGAATTTCAGCTTTGGTGGTCTTGGTGTCGAGAAGGTTCAATATAAACGCTGTATGCTCATCAAGCCTTGATTTCACCTTCTGTCCCCTCTGACGGCCAGATGCTAGCCCTTTGGCCTTACGTTTAGCGTGACCAGTTTTAGCTCGCTCAGAGCGCTTCTGGGCTTCTACAGCGCTGGCAAAAGACTGCCCAATAACTGTAAAAATGATTTCAGCATTATCAACGTTCTCTGAGCTTATGATGGTGTCGTTGTATACTAAATGTAGTTCACCATATGAGGCTATTTGACCAATGGCACCTACTAGCTCCATAACTTTATGGCGACCCAACCGAGTGATATCCGATACAATGATACTTTGTTGAGAGGTGATGAGAGAAAATAACTTCCGCTCACTTAACTCTGTCTTGGTGGCAGACACGTGCTCTTCTATCCAATCCGTTATTTGTATGCCACGTTTAGCAGCGTACGCTTTGATAGCTTCTCTTTGTGATTCACCATCGGCTCTTTGTGAATCTGATACTCGAATGTAGCCAATCATGCCTGCCCCCAAGTTGAAGAGTTAATTGTTCATGGACGGTTATTTGTTGTTTAGGTAGTCCAATACAACTTCATGGTGATCTTTGGTCTTAAACTTGTTAAACACATGCTCAAGTTTGCCAGACTCATCAATCAGGAAGCTTGTTCTTACAACGCCCATATTTTCGCGGCCCATAAATTTCTTGAGTTGCCAAACATTGTACTTTTCACAAACTGTGTGGTCTTCATCGGCTAGCAAAGTGAAGTTAAGCTCTTGTTTGTTGATAAAGTTAGTTAATTTTTGCGGTGTGTCTGGGCTGATACCAAGAACAACAACATTGTGGGCATCTAACTCAGCTTTAGTATCTCGTAACCCTTTAGCCTGAACTGTGCAGCCTGGTGTTGAAGCGCGTGGGTAGAAATAGAGCAGTACCTTTTTTCCCTGAAACTCAGATAGCGTCACTGGGTTATTGTTTTGGTCATTTAGGGTAAAATCTGGTGCGATTTGTCCAGCTTCGATTGCCATTGGTTTTGTCCTTACTTTCTCAATTAATGGTATGTGGCGTAGCGTTATTCGCTACGTCCTTTTTAGTGCATTTTTATTGCGTTAGAGTGTACGTTTTTATCGTTGATTTAGTGCCCTGTCTAGTGATTACACTAAACAGGACTTTTTTAGTTGTAGCGCTAAACGCTACTTTGGTTTTCTAAATTGGGGTGCAATAACATTGTCTAAACGAGACGATACGATTTTATCCATCGCTTTTTCTCGCTGACTTTCATGTAACATCTCCATTAGTTCTTGAATGACCTTAATATGCGTGGCTGCTTGAACAGCTAACGCCTCTTTATGGCTTTGAGCTTCGTCGTAATACTCTTTTTTCTTCTTATTTGTCTGTGCTCTTTCTCCTTTGAGTGCCTTTATTTCTTTTTGAAGTACTTCAATAGGGGAGTCAGAGGTTTCATCCTGAGCAACTTGTACTTCTAATGATTTATTTTTTATCATTAAAACGACGTCGTTATGCCTTCTGAGTGCGCCAGCGGAAAGGCCCGCTTCTTTTTCAACATTGCTATTGTTGATTTTGAGCTTGCCCTTTCGCGCTTTATTGCGCAGCTCTCTCGATGTCAACTTCGCTACATCACCATCCAACAGTCTTTCCAATGCTTTGATTAGCTTATTTTTGGTTATCTGTGACATTATGAAATCACTCCGTATGGGATAAGTAAGTTCTTAACGTCATCAGGAAAAATGATAGGCTCATAGTCGATACCTAAATCATCCATAATGCGTTCAGCAGCTTGAACTTTTATGTAAGATTCAGAGGCGGTTTGAGGAGTGAGCTCGTTGTTTTCAATATCATAAAGCATGTGAATTTCGGCTTCTTTACGTTTTGCTTCAGCAAATACGGCATCAACGATGTAATCATTCTTACAGTCTACACATTCCATTAGGTTAACGAGCGTTCTTAAACCACAGGTCGTCGAAGTACAGTATATCCCTGGCGCAACCGCATGAATGTGTCGGTTTTGAGTTCGAATTTGCTTTTTCCAATAGTTCAGAGATAACATCTCGTTATCTACTTTATCCTTGAATAAATTTCGGTTTGTTTTCATCATGTTCTTAGCAAACTCTTTGCCTTTTCCTCCGGCAACTCGCTCCTTGTTTGCCAGTTTCTGATAGATATTCAAGTAGATGCGGGCTTTCTGATCGATTCTTTCCTCATCAATTTCGTGTGCTAGCGTCTTTTTCTTTTGTCGGATTTTTTGGAATTTACTGGCGTTTTTAGCGTAGTGCCGCGTCATTGCCATAGAGACATGACTAAACTGCTGTTTGAGTTGCGGAAAACTGCAAAGCTCGTATCCAATCAGGTAGTAAGCAAAAGAGCGGCGAAGTTGATGCCCTGTAAACGCATAATTCTTACCCACTTCAAACGATAAGTTGGGGTCCGATGTTTTTAGGTCAACAACGTCTTCATTGGTAAGCGCAAGCTCTTCACCCATCGCATCTTCAAACCAAGCTTGAGAATGTGTTCCTAGATGCTTTTTGCTTATTCCACTGAAATCCTGTTTTATTTTATGGAAAAACGACTGTGAGCTAGGGTGTCGCTTTCTGAGTGGCGTGTGCAGTGCTTGAAGGACCTCATACGCTTTCATGCCGATTTCGGTTGTGACAAACTCATCTTGCTTTGATTGGGAGCCTTTGGCTGTCTTTGATAGGTTGGCGTGGATAACGTGTATCTTCTGGCGGTCTATTGTTTCAGTTGTGCAGCCCTGAGCGGTGTTTAGGGCATACATCTCATCGGCTCTCATTCCTGTTCGAGCCATTAACCCCCATAGGCAACCACCATTAAGCGTTTTAAAAAGTGATTGAGACTCTATTAGATTGGTGATTGTCCACTGTCCAATCGTTAGCTTACGTTCGGTGTGGAACTTATCAATGTAGTCGTTCTTTATTTCTGGTTTATGAAGGCGTATGAGAGCCAGTGTCTCTTTTTCATTTGGAGAATGAAGGGCGGCAAAGGCGTCTTGAAAAGCAAGGGTGCGCTTTTTACTTGATTTCTGTTTACCTAAATACCATTGAATCTTACCGTTTTTAGATCGAGCTTCATCACTGACCAGATACTTTGCATATCCTTCATACACCTTATCAAAGTAGGTGGCGATGTATTCTGCCAGTTGCTCTAGTTCATCACGAAGAGCATAAGCTTCACCAATCAGTTCTTCCGACTTTTGAAGACCCTGATAGTAGAGCCTTTGAGGGATGACGGTATACTGCTGCGCTTCTTTAATTACTAAACCAAAATCAGAGGCGTTAAGCTTTTTGGTTAAGCTAACCTCAAACGGTAAACCTCTCGCCTCTTTGTAAAGGCGATTTAACCCGTTGTAAATTGTCTCTCTTTCAAAATCGATATCGGTAAAGCCGGTTAGAGCCCACGTTTCGAGTCGGTCAAAGTCCAAAGCAGACAGCGTATTAAACCCTTCATTTAACAGTGGAGCGATGACTTTTTTTAGGTCATATAATGCATACCAAAGAATTTCAAACGAATGGTTATGAGGTGATAGCCACATCATTTTAAGTAAGAGGGTTTTAAGCTGGTTTTTTAGGCTACGCTCAATGACTTTGCCATCGAGTGTAAAATCTATGGTTATGTTTCGCTTTGCTTTTGGCTCAAAATAAGGCTGTAGCTTTCTCCAAGCGTCATCATTGCCAATTTTGCCTAATGATTCACCCGTAACAGTAAAGCCTAGATCAAGGCTTTCGAGTTCATCCCAATCGCCACGCTCAATAGCTGGCTTTAATACATCCATTAGGTAATTTGCATGAGCGCCAACATGTTCTTGTGCTTTAAGAAGCTTATTTTGATGTTCTAGGTCAGTGAGTTTTATCATTTGAGCCTCTGTAACTATAGGGATAAAAGCGCGTGGTCGATGGAAACTCTTGGGTGACGACCTTGGGTATTAAACCGCTTCATAGCCTCATCGAATACATCGTCACTCGCCCCATCTAGCGTATACTCATACTGTTCAATTTTTTCATGAATATCCCCTTTCGAATCAGGGTACATATCAAGGATTTCCTTAAGAACATCGATGTATGACATGAGCTTATAAATAGCCTCAACGTCATCTACCGCTTTGGCCGATTGGCACTTGTGACACATGTCAAATTCGGCACAAGGTAAGTTGATGCCTAGCGCATAGTTCGTTTCACGTTGTGTGTTTTTACCATCACTAATGACTTGCTGCCCATTACAAGTTAGCCCGTTGGGGTTAGTTTTAATATTGCCTTCTTCGCGCTTTTTCTTCGCCTCATCGTGTGACAACATCGGAATACCACGCCTTTTCGCTACTATGTCTTTTGCTTGCTCTAAGCTCGTATCATCATCGAGGTTTTCTATGACCTCCACACCCTGAGAGATGATGACCTTATTCAGTGATGAAAGCCCGTTCAGATAGCTTCTGTCTAACGTTTCCTTCGCGTTTTGGAGTAAGCTTTGAGCCGCTTGAATTCCACCTTCAGCATAGGCTTGGTTACTGGTCATTTCTCGCCAGCGACTCGATTGAAGAGAGAGGTAGTAATGGTTTGGTTCAACAGACCAAGTCTGCATTAGCTGTGCTGAAATAGGGCTGATGCCCTCCCAATCTTTAGGGGTGACACTTCTATTTTTTGCTAAAAGCAGTCGCTCATATTTCTTGGGCTGCTTGTTTGCTTTTTCATTCGCGTATTGCTCAATCTCTTTGATTACAGCTAAATCAGAAGCGGGGACTTTAAAGAAGCCGCCGATGCCATTTCTATAGTTAAAAGAAACGGTAACATTGCCATTGCTGTCTTTTTCGGAGTATGTGAGCGGAAGTAAAACCCCTTTAAGCGGTAAGTCGGTATAGCAAGATAAAATACAATAGACGCTATTGGTCGCCCCTTGCCCTGCTTTGGTTTTGCTTATTGCCTTTAGTTCTTTATGAACAACAGTGCGCCCCAGATGATTAACGACTTTCTTTAACGTGATGGTTTGTTGGTTTCGGTAGGCGTAAAACAGCTCTTTAAACCAAGGTAGACTGCCAGCCCGATACGGAGATAACAGGTGTAGTTGGTTAACCAGCTGTTTATTTAGCTCAATCAAATGAAAGGTATTACTCACCTCAGCGTGATTATTGAGAGTAAAAAGTAACTCAGAGCCATCTTCACCATTTCCGTACAATTTGGACAGTCGCTCTAGTAACTTAATAAACTTCACCCCACCACGCTTATCAACGTCAAATCGCTCACCCACCAATAGGGCATCGACTGCTTTGTTCGCTCTAGGCTTATGGCTCGAGACCTTTACCACTTGTAGGCTCTTATCTCGCTCTTCTGTATGAACCTTAATTGGGTGGGCAATATCTCGAATGCTGCTGTCATTGAGTGAAGTGAAAAAGCACAACAGATGATAGGCAGCAACTATTGTGAGATTAAAGGCTGCGCCACTATTAACAGCAGTGCCAACTTTACTGTGACTTGTATTTCGCGATTCCAACGATGTCGGGATTTGAATCACTTCCTCATGCTCACCAAGGGCAATAATAATAGGAAGTGTTTCAGGCAAAGGTGTGTTGTTTTCTTTCGCTGCAATAAGTTGTGGTGCGAGAGCGAAGAATAAATTGCTCAAACGTGTCACGAGAAGCTCTTCTTCTTCCTCTGAATATCCCTTAATTGGCGTTTTTTCTCCTGTAAACCCCCTATGAAGTACAGCCCAAGAGGAAGCGGGCACGCCACACCAATCGAGCGCATTACGCAGAGCTGAAAGCATTGTTGGAACAGTCGATTCTTTAATGCCTAATTCATCACCATGATTGTATTCCCATAGGCGTTTGGAAGGGTTAAATATCTTGATACGATGTCGTAATTCGCCATCGTTGCCTGCAAACTTTAAGTACCCATTTCCCGTAAATGGGTCAACATTTACCGCATCACAAAAAGCAAGATAGGCGCGTAAATTTGCGTAGAGTGCTACGATGGTAGGTGCTGAGTTACCATTACTGACATATTGGTTGGCTTTCTCGCAAAAGCGCCTGATAAATACGGTTCGGCTGTTTACTTTTTCATTTTCTTTGTTACACCCTAAGTGCAGTAAATGAGAAACGTCGAACTGCTTTGGTTTATTTAATTTTCCATCTTTATAAGGGATCGTCAGATTCAAAGGAATGACATTTTGATTGTTGCGCACATGCTTAATGGCTTCGGACTGTCTTGCGATTTTACTTTTCGCCATTACGACCAACCTCCGTTTATTTTGCGGTTTTTGGCCTTGGCCATGCTGACCTGGTCGTCCAGCTTATTCATGTACTTAATGTATTTTTCAGTGGTTGACGTGCTTTCATGCCCCATTAATAGAGCCAATTCATCCATAAGATAGTCATAGCCAACATCACGCTCTTTTGACTCCTTCCAAAGCCAATGAGTGGCAAAGGTAGAACGTAAATCATGAATACGGTAATACCAAGAAGAATCCACTTCGCGTATCTGTTTTCGAAGGTTTGAAAAGTGCGTTTCTAACGTATTGACCGAGTAAGGCGTCCCTTTATTTGAAGTAAATAGGTAATCTATGGCATCTAAAATCACACCTGACTGAACAAGCTCATTGCGTTTGTTTCGGTTTTTTAGTCGTGCGTGACTTTCTTTATATATCTCTAGCTCTTCGTACAGCTCAATGGGAATTTCTACGGTTCGTTCCTTACTGCCTTTTGTGCGAGTAATTTTGATTGGTACTACATCTAAATCACTGTAGTCAGCCTTTCCTATGTCGTGAGCGGGGAAGTGAATGGCTTCGTCAATTCTAAGCCCCGCATCGGCGCATAGCCGAAAGATTAATGCTGTTGACTTTGGGAGTGACGTTACATGTTCATTAAATAAAGCTTTGTGCTCAGGGTGCATGGGCTTGAGCTTTTTATGGGCGGGTGTGTTTTCTTTTTTAGGAAACATCCTCATGATATTGGAGGTTTCATAAGTACGTTCAGAGCCTGATTTTGTGTGAGCCAACATATCGTGTTGGTTTAACTCATGATGCACAGTTCCAGTTGTGTAGTGAGTAACAACATTCTGATCGTTATTTTTGATGTAGCCGTATTTTTGCATCCATTTATAGAATCCAATCACGGCACTCATATAACTTCTAGCGGTAGATAAACTAAAAGCTTCATCGCCATTAGCACCTTCAATATTATTGCAGTTTGCAAGCAGAAACTCAGCAAATCGCCAAGGTGCCCCTTCTTCTTCATACTTGGACAACGTTTTATAGGTTAGGTATTCAGGTGGTATTTCATGACCATCTTCATCAACTTGAGAGTAGTGAGTGGAACCTAGATAACGAGTGAAAGCTAGCAAGCCTTTCGCGATTGAGCCAGTGTCTTTGACTGCCTCTTCACCACGCAATTTAGACACTAGGTATAACGATTGTGGATAAACAATAGTCCCATCAGGAGCAATTATGATATCGGTTTTCTTTAGGCGTGATTCCAGATTGGAAGGGGAAAGGTAGGGAGAGTGCGTCACCTCTCCAGATTTAGTATTGATATTCGCAGAAATTCTTAGCTTTGCTAATGTATCGACCTCGACGGAAAGGAGTCGGTAGTCATCATAAACATCGGAACATTTTTCTTCATGCGTTTCTATCACAGAACAATCCTCGATATGTTACCCACATATCAAAGATAGATTTGTCATAAAAAAACATCAAGGTTTTTTGTCATAAAAAATTTGTAAGGGTAAACTTCTTCTCACCCCATACGCCGAACTGCTCAGCAACCACGTGGTCTTCATCGGATAATAAAGTAAAGTTTAAGTGATCACGTTCAATGAACTTTCCTAAACGCTTCACGGGATCGGTGCTGACTCCGAGTACCACTACGTTGTGAGCATCGAGTTCCGCTTTTACATCTCGAAGGCCTTGAGCCTGAACGGTACAACCTGGTGTCATGGCTTTAGGATAAAAGTAGAACAACACCTTTTTCCCTGAGAAATCAGCAAGGGAAACGGTATTTCCATCTTGATCTAAAAGTGAAAAAGCAGGTGCTGGCGTGCCTGCAGTAAGCGTTTTCATTATTCTTCCTTTTTTATTGACTGTTTTTTATAAAGTTGAGCGAACCTTGTACATCCAGTGTCTTGCATAAACTGTCAAATTCTTCTTGTAGTTGCATTAAGTTACACCCTGAATCGACACTGGCGGTAATGGCAATATGAAATTGGTCGTGATCAAGATGTAACTTCGATTTATGAATCGTCTGCGCACTCAGTGAAGCCATACCAATATTACGATTGGCAAAAAATTGAGTGAATTTCTCTGTTAGGCCAATTTTGTCTTCAGACTCAACAAACACTTCAACCGTATAGGCATTATCTTGATAATCATGAGGTGATGTACGTTTCATGATGGTGATGAGATCATGTTGTTGGCCTAATAAAGGTAAGGTTGTCTCTACTCGGGTGATGTGGTTTGTATTGCCAGAGACCAGCATGATGAGCGTGAACTCTTTGCCAAACAAAGCAATTCGGCTATCGATGATATTGCAGCCTGATTGCGTAACTAAACGTACCACTTCATTACAGATACCAGGGCGGTCTGTCCCTACAGCAGTGATCACTAGATGCTGAGTCATAATATCGCTTCACTTTTATCGTTTTGGGCATGTTATCACAGTTAAATTATAGAGGAACGGTGGTGGAATAGCTTTTTAAGAACTCCGTCTTGAAAATAACGTGTTGTTGACATCGACATATTCAGATCCGCTATAAAGTTTGCCCTTAATTGATGTTGTTTGTTAAACCTCTAACATCTGATAAATATTCATCCAAATGGGCTGATTAAGCGAATTTAATCCCTTGTGTTTTTCAATCGCCTTACAGTACCATGCAGAAAGTAACAAATTAGGGAGATGGACATGTTTTCAGGAAGTATCGTAGCGCTCATTACACCGTTTAATCATGATGGTGAGGTTGATTTTGTTAGTTTGAAGAAGCTGGTGGACTTTCACGTGACAGCCGGAACTGACGCCATTGTTGCCGTCGGAACAACGGGTGAATCTGCCACGCTAACCGTTGAAGAGCATGTCAAAGTTGTCGCAAAAACCGTCGAATTTGCCGAAGGACGTATTCCTGTGATTGCGGGAACGGGTGCGAATGCTACTCATGAGGCGGTAACGTTTAGCCGTTTATTAAATAACACAGGTATTGCTGGCTGTTTAAGTGTGACTCCTTATTACAATAAACCAACCCAAGAAGGTTTATTTCAACACTACAAAGCAATTTCTCAAGAGACTGATATCCCTCAGATTCTCTATAATGTACCAGGCCGTACAGCGGTGGATTTGCGTCCTGAAACCGTCGCTCGCCTTGCTGAAATTAAAACGATTGTCGCTTTGAAAGATGCAACGGGTGATTTGAGCCGAGTGGCTCTTCATCGTGAGCTTTGTGGAAAAGACTTTATTTTATTAAGTGGCGATGACGCGACAGGTTTGGAGTTTGTTAAATTAGGTGGACAAGGTGTTATTTCGGTGACGAATAATATTGCCGCTAAAGATATGGCGCAGATGATGCACTTAGCATTAGAAGGCCGATTCGACGAGGCTGAGCTTATTAATCAACGTTTGATGCCTTTGCATAAAGGTCTATTTGTTGAGTCGAGCCCGATCCCAGTGAAATGGGCTGCTCACAAAATGGGATTGATTACAAATGGTGATCTACGTCTACCTTTGACTGAACTGTCTGAACCTGTACGTTCAACGGTTGCCCAAGCCATGACCGAAGCTTGTATCTTCTAAATCGATTCAATATTGTGCCGAGGCTTTTTCCTCGGCAGTCTAGGAGTTTGAATGAAATTTACTCATCAGCTAGTTATCAGTTCACTAGCTGTTTTTGTTTTAAGCGCATGTGCTGGTAACGCTTCTCAGCGTCGCCAAGCAAAAGATGATTTTGCTTATTTAGAAACCCCGGCTCTAAAAGAGTGGCAACTTCCTGAAGGAGCCACTCCGCAGTTTTACCCTAATTACCAGATCCCTGAAGGTGACTTCCAAGGTGGCATTGGCCGTACTGTGGATATTCGTCCTCCTCAACAAGTCTTAGAATTGATCCCTGGCGCGCGTGCCGAGCGCCAAAATGGCGAAGTAACATTATGGATGATCAAGCAAGATGAAGCCGACAAGGTGTGGCAAACTGCGTTAGCCATGCTTAAAGAGCGAAATATTGGTATCGCTGCACAAAGTGAAAACCAGATTGATACTGATTGGGTGACTTGGGTTTCCGAAGATGAAGAAGTTGAGATTGGTAGCCGCTACCAAATCTCACGGGTAATGGCGAATAATCGTTTTGGCTTTAAGATTTCATTGACTGGTTGGCGTGAAGGTGGCAAAGAGATGCCAGTGAGTGCCACCAATAAAGAGCGTTATAATGCGTTCATGACCAATTTGGTCACGGCTCGTTACGATACCGATCTACGTCAAGAAGCAGCACGTAAAGCTCAACAGTTGGTTAAACAGATCCCCATTACGATGGGCAGTGACCGTAGTGGTTTCCCTGTAATTATTGCTCGTACCTCTTACGATGTTCTGTGGCAACGTTTGCCTAATCTTATGCCGCAGTTCGGTTTTACGCTCGAAGAGCGCAACCAATCTCAAGGTACAATAAAAGCGAAATACTCCGCGCCAGATGACGCCTTTTGGCAAGACATTGGCGTGAAACCTATCTCGCTGAAAAGTGGAACTTACACCTTCTTATTAGGTGATCTAGGCAACCGTACCTCGATCAACGTGACCAATTCAGCCGGCAAGCCGGTGGAAGAAGAACTACTGAAAGATATGGTACCTGTACTGTCGGCGATTGCCGAGCGTCAGTAATTGTGATGACGAATCCATGAAAAATAAAGGGACGAAAGTCCCTTTATTTTTGCTCTGAATCTGAGTCTTCGTGCTTATCAAGTTCGTTGAGTTTATCCAGATCACTCTTCTTCCCTTTCAAGCCAAATTTCATGTTAGCCGTGTATTTCAGCGCGGCAATATTACCGATAAACACCGCTAAGATTACAATAGTGATAACCCAAGGGTTGGTAATGAATTCCATATTAGGACTCCGGTTGGCTGATGTTAACAATGTACTGAGTGTAGATCCGATCTAAGTTCTCTTGTACCGTCGACACACCTAGGAGCGGCATGTTTTCAAGCTGTGTCGCCAATACGCTTGGCGTCAACAGGTCAAGGCAGTCTTTAGCCGCTGTTTTGTGGCTAATATGCCAAGGTTCAAACGCAACACCGCCTTTCTTTCCTTGGTAGGGGAAGAAAAAACCAAACTTAGGTAAATGCTCTTTCATCCATTGATAAAAAGGAGCTTGGTGGCCTGAGAGATATTCCCACGGTTCAAGCTTGAGTGTGACACCTGTCGGTAATGCTTTGCGATCAAAAACATCAAAATCACAACCCCAATGGTGGCGGCTGCTACCGGGCAGCGCTGACCAGCGCAAAATCGTGAATATCTTTTGTTCTTCGCTTAACTGAGCAGGGTTTACCGGTTGACTGTTATTATCAAGTAATTCGGCTTGCCCTGACATTTTCCGATTCCAGATGTTCAATTGGCGTTCAAAATCACGAAACCCACTGGCGATATGGAAATCAAACCCAGCGTCGTCAGCTGCTTGCTTTAGAGCGAGCAAATCTTGGATCACCCCGGGGTGAACCAAGAAAGATTTCTGCCCAATCAACACTGATGTTAAATGGGAGTCGGTTTGTCCGGTCAACTGCTCTGGAGTCATGGGTTACACCAATAAATTCTCTAGGGTTTTTTGGTACATATCCGTCAGTTTCTCTAAATCGGCAATCTTAACGCACTCGTTAACTTTATGAATTGTCGCGTTAACAGGACCAAGTTCGACCACTTGTGCGCCCATCTGGGCAATAAAGCGTCCATCAGATGTGCCCCCTGTCGTCAATAGCTCTGGGGATTTGTGGTTCACCTCATCGACGGCTTTAACGACGGCAGTCAGTAATGAGCCCGTATCGGTCAAGAAAGGTTGGCCGCTTAATGTCCAGCGTAATTCATAATCCAATCCATGGGCATCTAAGATAGAATGCACGCGGCGCTTGATCTCTTCATCGGTTAACTCGGTACTGAAACGGAAGTTAAACTGCACGTCAAACTCACCGGGGATGACGTTTGATGCTCCCGTGCCAGCTTGCAAGTTTGGAATTTGGAAGCTGGTCGGTGGGAAATAAGCGTTCCCTTCATCCCATTTTATTGCCGCAAGTTCGGCTAACGCAGGCAAGGCTTGGTGAATCGGGTTATTAGCAAGGTGAGGATAAGCAACGTGTCCTTGAATCCCTTTTATCTGTAGATCGCCTGTAATTGAGCCACGACGGCCATTTTTTATCACATCGCCCACATTTAATGTACTCGATGGCTCACCGACGATACACATATCAATTGGCTCATTACGCGCCATTAACGTATCGACTACGCGAGTGGTGCCATTGATGAATGGCCCTTCTTCATCTGAAGTGATCAAAAAGGCAATCGAACCTTGATGGTTAGGGTGCTGTTCAATAAAGCGCTCGACAGCGACAACCATGCAAGCAAGCGAGCCTTTCATATCTGCCGCCCCGCGCCCATGTAAATAACCATCAATTACAGTCGGTTCAAACGGCGCTGTATGCCACTGCGCTAAAGGGCCTGCGGGAACGACATCCGTATGGCCAGCAAAGGCAAAAAGAGGCGATTGAGTGCCGCGGCGAGCCCAAAAATTAGTGGTATCTTCAAAGACCATTGTTTCCACTTCAAACCCTAGCGCTTGTAAGCGTTTAATCATCAGGTCTTGGCAACCTGCATCCTCAGGAGTTACTGATTGGCGACTAATGAGATCTTTTGCGAGCGCCAGTACAGGGCTGTCTGTCATCCTTGAAATCCTTGTATTAAGAGAAAATAGCAGCGTATTGCTGAGCATTGAAACCGAGATGGTAATGGGTATCGACCAATAAGATAGGTCGTTTGATCATAGCTGGTTGTTCAACCAACAAAGTCACAACACTGTGAGCATCTAACGACTCTTTTTGTGACGGCGTGAGCTGACGAAAGGTTGTACCGCGTTTATTGAGTACATTTTCCCAACCAAGTGCTTGGCAAAACTGAGCCACGAGCTCGGCATCAATACCTTGTTTACGGTAGTCATGAAATTGGTAATCCACCCCCGCAGCTTCCAACCATTTCCGTGCTTTTTTAATGGTGTCGCAGTTGGGAATGCCATACATGGTGATCGTCATAAAAATCCTTGTTGAGGCGTATTATTTTTTTAATGGTCAAATCCTATCAGGAAGCGCTGTGGCTTACAAAATAGAGATGCTTTTATTTCGTTGTTTAAAAAAAATGTGTTTCAGTTGCTTACGATTGGAAAGTTATTGATCGAACGCAACACTCTAAATGTGAAAACAGAAATAATGAAGCGGCACAGTAATAGGAGGTGTCAATGGAACTGAGTCCTGTTTTTGCAAGGCGACTGTATTTAGCTTTGTTAGTAGAAAGCCTTGAAAGACCAAACGTGCCCAAACTCATCGAAAAAACGGGGTGGCCTCGCCGTACGATTCAGGATGTCCTGAAAGCACTGCCAGGAATAGGGATTGAACTGATGTTTGTTCAAGATGGAAGGCGTCACAATGATGGTTACTATCAACTCTCTGATTGGGGGCCATTTGATAGTCAATGGGTATTAGATCGTCGCTGTGATATTGCGACTAGCCTTGGATTTAGTGCATAAGCCAGCATTTGCTGGCTTTTTTTATGGTGTTTTCATATCCACATTGGGTAAGCAACGATAAACAGTACCGAAAATCGTGACAGAGGTTTTGAAATAATTGGAGTAGTCGAGCGTTACTGTATCGCCTCCCAGTTGATGAGCGTGAGTTTTTAGCTCGTTTACCGCCCTTCGAATCAATTTGTCATTGGGAATGAGCCAAGAGCTGAACCAGTAACCTTCACTGCCTGTTACATCCCCTAACCAGTCACACTGACCAGCATCAAATCCGGCATCAGTACGAATCTGAATGCGATCTGCATCGTTTGGGAGTGGGCTGTGTGATGAGCTACAGCCTATCATTAGCGCTGCCAGCAATAATATAGACAGTCTTTTCATCAGTTTAACCTTTCAGAACTAGATAAGAGATAAAACCAAGCCAGCTCACGATCAGCAGTGCCCAAGGTAACCATGAGGTCGATACCAAGCTTGATGAAGTTTCAATGTGTGCGGGTTCTTCTTCCGTATTTTGTGCGGTTTTCTTTAGCTGCAATGCTCTTTTTTTTGCTTTATCTGCCTGTCGGCTTTTCTCTTTTTGCTGCTTTTTATACAAGGCTATGCCTTTCTCAATGCCTTGAGCGATCAGCTTGGTTTGTTCTTTCGTTTGCCCTTGCTTTTGAGTGGCTAAGGCGACTTTCATGGCTTGTTGCTGAGTTTGTTCTGAGGGAATAATCGTTTTATTCATAACGTTTACAAGCGGCTATAGACAGGCGCTTACCCTATCACGTATCGTCATCCTTCACTATTGAGATTGATCACTATGCGTGATGTTCAAGTTAGAAACTGGTCAAGAGCAAAAGATCTGGCTAGCTATTTGAAATCGATTCGCTAAAGTAAAAACGTTTTTTTAAAAGAGCGAAGGTATTGATGCGTTATGCGTTAGAGCGATACGACCAACATGGTTTTCTTAAAGCCCCTAAACTTATCTGGCTTGGTTGGTTATTTTTGGCAAAAGCTTGGATTGTTTTCGTGGTGGCAGGAGCAAGCCGAGATAATGGCACGACGATTTTAACCATTGTTTACCCAGACCATTCGATGCTTTATTTGGGGTTGATTATGGGGCTGCCAAGCATCATTCTGATGTGGCTTATCAGCTTACGTGCTCCTGAACGATCGTGGCTAAACCGCATCGTCAGCATGGGAAAACCGCTGACGTTACTTATGGTTATCTTGCAATTTATACAAACGCTTTATCATATCTATTTAGAGCACGGCGTTTTTAATTGGGCCAATGCAAGCACACTGTTGGTGCTGTTATGGTTTGGCCTATATCTACTGAAGAGTAAAAGTGTGCGTGATTGTTTTTCTATCCCGCTCATAGACAAGGCGTGATCCCAATCAAGGTCGCCCCAAAAAACTGAATTACACTGAGCAAAAATAAGTAAGTGAGGATATTTTATGACACAACCTCAAACCGCGATTCTGCCTGAAGCAGGTCCGTTTGCACTATTTAGCCTTTTAAAAATAAAGCAAAATCCGGCGCATGTTTTAGCGCAATTAAAAGCATTGCCCGCTTTAGTCAATGAGATAAATCAACATCAACCCGGCGCTGAATTAACCGTGTCGGTCGCGTTTACTCGCACCTTTTGGCAGCGTTTAAATCAAAGCATACCACAAGAGCTGATTGATTTTCCTGAGCTTGGTAAAGGCGAAACCATAGCACCAAGTACCGAGGTGGATGTGTTGATTCACTGCCATTCTCATCGTCATGACTTGCTGTTTTATGTGTTGCGTAAATGGATGGAACCCGTGGCTGAGTTGGTTGAAATGGTGGATGAAACCTACTCATTTCGTTACTTAGATGCGCGAGATATGACGGACTTTATCGATGGCACTGAAAACCCTAAAGCCGAAAAACGTCAAGAAGTTGCACTGATTGCTGATGGTGAATTTGCTGGCGGAAGCTATGTGATGTTGCAGCGTTTTGTGCATAACCTTCCAGCTTGGAATCGCTTAAATGTGGCGGCGCAAGAAAAAGTGATTGGGCGCACTAAGCCTGATTCGATTGAGCTTGATAATGTACCAGCAGCGTCTCACGTTGGCCGTGTCGATATCAAAGAAGAGGGGAAAGGGCTAAAAATTGTTCGTCATAGCTTACCTTACGGTACGGTGAGTGGTGAGCACGGTTTACTATTCATTGCTTATTGCCATACGCTGTATAACTTTAAAGTGATGTTGGAAAGTATGTATGGTGTGGCGGATGGTAAAACAGACCAACTGCTGCGCTTTACCAAGGCCGTAACGGGTGCGTACTTTTTTGCCCCTTCAGCTGAGATGCTGCAACATCTTGAACTAAAGTAAGTTTCAATACTGACCTACTATCGGACCGAGCCTTGTGCTCGGTTTTTCTTTTTTAAGTATTTTATGTAAAGAAAAGCGTCTACTGTCCGATAAAGAGATCATTCATTCTATGGCATAGGTCTGTTATGGCAATTACCGTTAATACCAATGTTTCCGCTTTGATTGCGCAGCGTCACTTAGGCTCAGCAAGCGAAATGTTGAATCAATCTTTGGAGCGTCTTGCTTCCGGGAAGCGTATTAATAGTGCCAAAGATGATGCTGCGGGTTTACAAATTTCGAATCGCCTTGAGTCGCAAATGAGGGGCTTAGATGTCGCTGTACGCAATGCTAATGATGGCATTTCAATCATGCAGACTGCTGAAGGTGCAATGCAAGAGACCACCAGCCTGCTTCAGCGTATGCGAGATCTCTCTTTGCAGTCGGCGAATGGCGCGAACAGTAAAGCGGATAGGCAAGCTTTACAGGAAGAAATGAGCGCCTTGAACGATGAATTAAACCGAATTGCTGAAACCACCTCTTTTGGTGGTCGTAAGTTACTGAACGGTTCGTTTGGTCAATCCTCATTTCAGATAGGGACGAGCTCTGGCGAAGCAGTGCAAGTTTCGTTAAAAAATATGCGTTCAGACAGTTTGGATATGGGGGGCTTTAGCTATGTTGCGGCAGGCATGGCGGATAGTCAGTGGCGGGTGACACAAGATAATCGGCAGCTCACCATGAGCTATACCGATGCCAAGGGAAAACAGCACAACATTCAAATCCAAGCAAAAGTAGGGGACGACATTGAAGAGTTGGCAACCTACATCAATGGGCAAACCGATAAAGTATCGGCGTCAGTCAACGGCAAAGGACAGCTACAACTGTTCATGGCGGGTAAAGAAACCTCTGGGACTATTGATTTTAAAGGTAGCTTAGCTAATCAGTTGCAAATGAATGTGACGGGATATGAAGCAGTAAACACTCTTGATATTACCGAAGTCGGTGGTGCGCAGAGAGCGGTTGCCATCATTGATACCGCAATGAAGTACGTTGATAGCCATCGATCTGAGTTAGGCGCGTTGCAAAACCGTTTTAACCACGCTATCAACAATCTCGACAACGTACATGAAAACCTCGCTTCTTCAAACAGTCGAATTAAAGATACGGACTATGCGAAAGAGACCACCCAAATGGTAAAACAGCAAATCCTACAACAAGTCAGTACCTCTATTCTTGCGCAAGCCAAAAAACAGCCAAACCTAGCATTGGCCTTACTTCGCTAGCGATAAAAAGCAACACTTATCGACTTTTAATAACAAATCTTTAGCGAAATTATTACCTTTTTGGTGGTTTTTTGACCTCTTATCCTGTTTTTTACACTAAACACATTTTTTTTAAGAAAATCGAAAAAAAATCCTCAAGCTTTGGAAAATACCGCCGTTATAAAAAGTAACTTTGAGAGAACTATTTGGTTTTCCGAGACGTCGGAAACCGGAAACATCGGAAAATCAATTGGAGTAATCACCATGGCAGTTAATGTAAATACCAACGTATCAGCGATGACAGCACAGCGTTACCTAAACGGCGCTAGCAATGCACAACAAACATCAATGGAACGCCTATCTTCTGGCTTTAAAATCAACAGCGCAAAAGATGATGCGGCAGGCCTACAAATCTCTAACCGTTTGAATGTTCAGAGCCGCGGTCTTGACGTAGCAGTACGTAATGCGAATGACGGTATTTCTATTGCACAAACCGCTGAGGGTGCGATGAATGAAACGACCAACATTTTGCAACGTATGCGTGACTTGTCACTACAATCAGCTAACGGCTCAAACTCAAAAGCAGACCGTGTAGCGATTCAAGAAGAAGTCACCGCTCTGAATGACGAGTTAAACCGTATTGCAGAAACCACATCATTTGGTGGTAACAAATTACTTAACGGTACTTTTGAAACTAAGTCATTCCAAATTGGTGCGGATAACGGTGAAGCCGTCATGCTTAGCCTAAACAACATGCGTAGTGACAATGCTATGATGGGCGGCACAAGCTACCAAGCGGCGAACGGCAAAGATAAAGATTGGTCAGTTCAAGCCGGCAGCAACGATCTACAAATCACACTGAAAGATACTTCAGGTACAGATCAGACTATCAATATCTCAGCTAAAGAAGGCGATGATATTGAAGAGTTGGCGACTTACATCAACGGCCAAACTGATATGGTGAAAGCATCAGTTGATGATGAAGGAAAACTACAAGTCTTCGCTGGCAGTAATAAAGTAGAAGGCCCTGTAACATTCGCAGGCGGTCTTGCTGGTGAGCTCGGCATGCAAGCTGGTCAAGCTGTTACCGTAGATGTCATTGATGTGACCTCTGTGGGTGGCGCTCAAGAATCGGTTGCCATTGTTGATGCTGCACTGCAATTTGTAGATAGCCACCGTGCACAATTAGGTGCATTCCAAAATCGCTTTAGCCATGCAATCAGCAACTTAGATAACATTAACGAAAACGTGAGTGCTTCTAAGAGCCGTATTAAAGATACTGACTTTGCCAAAGAAACAACAGCGCTTACTAAGTCGCAAATTCTTTCTCAAGCATCAAGCTCAGTGCTTGCTCAAGCAAAACAAGCGCCACAAGCGGCACTTAGCTTACTTGGCTAAAAGAGCCCAATAGCTCAAGAGTTACCCTTAATGAAAATCCAGCCTCGGCTGTAATGCCGTTCACTTAAGAGTGAACGGCATTTTTGTTCTTAGCATACCGTTGTGGTCTAGGCTTAACTGTTCTAGGGAATGTTCTTTCCCTTCGCCCTTCAAGTATTAAGCTTTCAGCCATGTTGT